>CAIVEA010000688.1 GCA_903904765.1 uncultured Chloroflexota bacterium | reverse complement strand
CCCCGTAAAAACCTAAGAGGACACGACATGCGTCGTATCCCTACGAATGCCCGTTTTTGTCTTACACCCTTCGCCATGAGGGAGAAGGGATGGGGATGAGGGTATTACGCCCCGTTCAACGCACTCCGTGCCAACGTGACCGTGCGCTGCGCGAGGTCGGAAACCCGCACCGTGCTGTGTTCCCACAACCACGACTCCACCGTATCATTCAGCGGAGCGACCCATTTGGCGGGTAAATTCGCCGCACCGTTCAATACGCCGAGAATCGAACCGACGGTAGCGGCGTTGCAGTCGGCATCCAGCCCGCCCATCGCCGCGATGGTGATCGAGCGTTCAAAATCGCACTTACCCCACAGCAGCGCCATAATCACAAGGCAAATGTTCGGCAGCACATGGACAGAATCGTAATCGGCATAGCGTTCGGTGATGAAAGCCGCCACATCCTGCCAGTACTGACTGCGGCGGCATTGTTCGATGGTATCCTCAATCGCGGTTGCGAAGCGGCTGCGCGGCGGGATCACTTCCAGCGCCGTGCGGATGACCACTTCCACATCATTCACTACGAAAGCGGCGGCGATGGCAGCACTGACAAACATCTCGCCATAAATACCATTCTTGACGTGTGACACCCGCGCATCCCGCCACGCATTATGCGCCGCCAACTCGATCTTACCGGGGGCAGTGTAACCGAACATATCCGCACGAATCTGTGCGCCGATGAACTCACGGTACGGGTTACGATAGACCGCGCTATCCGGCGGCCCGTACTGGTTGATAAGATTCGCATAGGCCACACGCTCCGCCGTGTAGATGGCGTTGTACGACAAGCGTTGCAGCCATGTCTCTGCCACCTGCTCGGTGCTAAAGTTTAGCCCGCAGCGTTCAAGGATGGTCAAGTTGAGAATCGTGTAATCGAGATCATCATCACGCGGGGCGCAACGGATATGCCCGCGCAGGTACTTATGGACGGGCGTATCGTGCAGCGCATATACCGGCGGGTGCGGCAAAATTTCCGGCACATAATCATCCAGCGGATACGCGCCGCCGCGCTCCAAAAACTCCTGTACCACTTCGAAATCGCCGATATTTTCTAAGGGTCGCCCTAAGGTGCAACCCACCGCCCGCCCCAGCAGCCCGCCGTAGATGTGGTCATAGAGCTGGTTGGCGGACAGGCGCAAATCGAAGCGGCTGATTTCGCCCCGCGCTGCCCGGATCGCATCCCAGTTGGACGGTTCTTCGTAGGGGTAATCGCGGCGCATCTCCAGATTTTCCAGCCGATTCCAGTGCAATTCAATATCATACGGGGTCGGCACACCCTGTCGCAGCGCTGCAACGGATTCGGCCACTTCGCTCACATCGTAGCCTTCTTGTTCGCGCTGGTCGAGTTCGTCGGTCAACAATGTGACTTGATGCGCCATATTGACGGTACGCGCCGGATGGTAATCTGTGCCGCTGCCCGCTAACACGCTAAACACGCGCAAATCAGACGATTCGCGTTTGCGTTTGGGCAGCACATAGTTCATCTGCGCTACGGTTGCCAGAATGTGCTGGCGAGTTTCATCCGCGATGCGCCCGCGCCCGGACAGCGTGAGCGACACGGCAGCAGGCGACACGCCTGCCCGTTCCGCCACATCCCGAATCGTGACCCGCTGGCTACCCTCTAAACCCGCCGCGCTCTTTTTAGGATTAGCTCTCAATCTCCGGCTCTCCTCCAACGCACAGCCTCACCGTATGCTAGTCCGTAATCTACGCTAACAGTTTAACCTATTCCACTACTCACTGCTCAACACATCGTAACAACAGTTTTGTTTATCACTTTATTTTACCAGTTTTATCAGCCTAATACACAACTCTCGCACCGGATATGCTGGTCAAGAGGATGATTCAGAGGGAACATCTTCACCTTACACCAGTATACCCTACAGATCAGAGAAGCGGCCTGTGCTATTTTTTACAATCTTTTGACCGATTTCTTGACAGTCCTTCAATTATTCGATACCCTCATGTCAAGTGTTGTTTACCAAAGTTTACCACATTTACCAGATGGTATGTGGTCTGCTCACACTAAACAACGCCAACGTCCGGTTAAGTTTTTTGATAAGGTATCGTTTCAAGGAGACGCAGTGAACACATACCATTTCTCTAAACGTTTGTTGTTGGTGCTGATCGTTCTGCTCATGATCGGCGTAAGCGGTGTCCACGCTCAGGATAAAACGGTTGTGACGTGGTGGACAGAAGACTATGTGGATATGGACGCGCTGACGACGCTGCTCATCGAGCCGTTCAACGCCGCCCATCCTGACATTGAACTTCAAGTTGTCCCCACCGCCACGCTGGATGATGCGGTTCGTACCGCCTTCACCGCTGGTGCTGCGCCCGATATTCTTCAGACTCCCGGCGCGTCGTTCATTGGCGAATATGTCAATGCCGGCCTGATTCACCCGCTGAGCGCCGATGCTGCCGCGCTCGGTTGGGAAGAAAAGCTGCTGCCATGGGCGTACCAGTCGGGCATCATCGAAGGCGAACTGTACAGCGTTCCCCTGACCTATGAAACGATGAT
>CAIVEA010000687.1 GCA_903904765.1 uncultured Chloroflexota bacterium | reverse complement strand
TGCTGCCAGATGGGGGTGCTGTTCGTAGTTAGGATAAATGCATCCAATCACACAAGGTATTCATTTGTTGCGTTCACCCGAATTACCAGCGGTGATGCACTTGTGCCCGGATATATTTGCCGTAGATTTCGCGCAAACGCATCATCTGGTGTTCGCTTAGCGGCGGCAATTCGCTGGCGGCAGCGTTGTCGTCCACCTGCGCTGGACGTTTCGCGCCGGGGATGGCGCAGGTCACCGCGTCGAACATCAGAATCCAGCGCAGCGCGAATTGCGGCAGGCTGACCCCTTGCGGCAGCAGTGCCCGGATTTCTTCGACGGCGGTCAAGCCGGTGTCGTAGTCCACGCCGGAGAAGGTTTCGCCCCGGTCAAACGATTCGCCGTAGCGATTGAACTGACGATGATCGTCCGCCGAGAAAGTGGTCTGCGCGGACATCTTGCCCGTCAGCAGGCCACTTGCCAGCGGAACACGCGCCAGAATGCCCACGCGCCGCCGCTTGGCTTCCTGAAAGAACAGTTCGGAGGGGCGGTGGCGGAACATGTTGAAAATGATCTGCACCGTCTGGACGTTGGGATACTCGATTGCTTTCAGAGCTTCTTCGACTTTTTCCACACTCACGCCGTAATAACGGATTTTCCCGGCGCGAACCAACCCATCCATTGCCTCGAACACTTCGGGGCGGTAGTAGACTTCGGTGGGAGGGCAGTGCAATTGCACCAGATCGAGGCAATCGGTTTCGAGGTTCTTCAGGCTGCGCTCGACGAAGGCAGTCAGGTTCTGCGCGTTGTAGCCATCTGCCACATGCGGGTCTAAGCGGCGGCCTGCTTTGGTCGCCACGATGATCTCATCATTAGGGCGTTCGCGCTTCAGGCGGGCGATCAACTGTTCGCTGTGACCATCGCCATACACATCGGCGGTATCAATGAAGTTGCAACCGCCATCCACCGCTGCATGCAGCGCCGCCAGTGATTCGCTATCGTCCACCATGCCCCATGCCGAGCCAATCGCCCATGCACCGAAGCTGATGTCAGCCACTTTCCAACCCGTTCGCCCTAACTCGCGGTAATGCATAATGTACCTATGCCTCCTATGATGATTACGTAACGCGCATAATCATGCCTCAGTGTGTGTGCTGTGGCAATCAAAGAGTCGCTGGGCGGTTTATTTCAAGGCTGTGGGTGGAATGGGTGGTAGGACTGCTGGTTCGGCAGTCAGCAGGCGACTTTTGAGTGCCGCCGCGTCCGCGAATGCGCCATCGGTAGCCACGACGAGCCGTGTGACCAGTTTCAGTGGTCCTTCCTCGTTTGGCTTCTGACGATCTTTGAGAGGGTAGAAATACTCACCGGAATTCTTGAAGCGCAGCTCGATGCGCTCACGGATGACCGCAGCACGTTCGCTGTGGGTTATCATCAGGAAATCTTCAGAGTCCAGATGCCCGATGAAATCCTCGCTACCACCATATTCGCGGGCAGCGTTGCGAATGAGCATGGTCAGCACGCGCAGCATATTGTCGGCTTCCACGAAACCGTAGCGATCGCGGTATTCGCCGATGCCCTGTACAGTCATGCGTAGCGCCGCCCATTCAGGAGCGCCTTGCAAAACCTCTTTCAGCTTTTCGTCTACCAGCGCCCCTTCCGGCAGGTCGGTGACGGGGTTAGCCGGACTCTGGCGGGTAGCGCGGTCAATTGCGTTGCGGACGCGCAAGCGTAGCTCTTGAATATCGAACGGTTTGGTGATGTAGTCCACCACGCCTAATTCAAGCCCTTGCAGTTTGTCCACGCGGTCGCGTTTTTCGGTGAGAAAGATGATGGGTAAGTCTTGCGTTTTTCGGTTCTGGCGGAATTGGCGGCAGATTTCGTAGCCATCAATATCTGGCAGGCGGATGTCCAGCATTGCCAGCGCGAAATTGCCTTCCGTTCCCAGTTCGATGGCTTCTTTGCCCCATGCGGCGGTGAGCACGTCGTAATTCTGCACCTTGAAATAGGCGGTGAGCATTTCCGACAAATCTAAATCGTCTTCCACAATCAGGATACGTGGTTTATCGCTCACGCGCTCCCCCTGAACCGGTTAGGTGGGTGAATTTTGCGACTGTCCGATCGGCTTGCGGGTGATCTGGAAGGTGCAATTGGGGCTGCCACAGGCGCGGCAGGTGCTTTCGACCACGTAAAATTCATACCCGTTGGAAGCCCAGCTCATACATTCCTGTACGATGCCAGCCAGCGCATGGCAGACGGGCTTATCCGTGTGACGACCATAGGCTAACGGGCTGTTTTCGACGATGTAACGGTATGATGTTTCGTCCTGTGCCACGCTCGAACGCTGATCGCTGAACCGATTAAAGACGGAATCAAGAGCGCGTAACCCTAACATACAGCGTTCATCCAGCGCCAGCGCCCGGAAAGCCGGGTCTTGCATCGCCAGCATTACGCCAAAATTCTTAATCCCCATCGAGAAGCAGGCACGCCCGATACGCATCGCCATGCCGCGCCCCCCGCGTGTGCCGTACATCTCTTCGAGGGCGGTACTCAACGCAGCCAACTCGGTAAAGTCCACAGATTTTTCGAGGTTATCCGGTGGTCGCTCTTGCTGAAAACGAGTAAGTTTTGCAGTCGTGAGCACCGTATTTAATCCACCGAGTCCCATTACTTCTTCCATAGCGAGGAAGAAATAACGAACGATGCGGTTAGGATAGTATAGTCCGCTTCGCTCCACAGCTTTAACCGATCACATGTGTTCGCTTAGACCAGATCAGACAAGGCATCCACAGCGCGGGTCACATCCAAGAAGATCAAACCGAGTTTGGCATCTTTACGCGCCAGTACGGTCAACACAGCTTCTTGCCCGACAGCGGTCAGGATGACGTAACCGCTTTGCCCCTTCACCATAACCTGTTCCAGCCCGCCGCGTCCCAGTTCGGACGAAATGCGTTCACCCAGCGAAAGCATGGCTGCCGACATCGCGCTCACGCGGTCTTCTTCGATGTGGCTGGGCAAAGATGAGGCCATGCTCAGCCCGTCCACGCTCACGATGGCTGCCGCTTCCACATCGCCTGAGCTGGCCTGTAAATCGCGCAGCCGTTCAACCAGTTGTTCTGTGCGAGACTTCGCCACGAGATTACTCCTGCCGTCACGGGTTCAAAAGCGTTCCAATTGATGTACAAAGCGATTGTAGCACAGAAAATTCGCAAATACACAAAGGGAATGCAAGGGAGCATTGTTGTTTTGTTTCAGAAACCGTGTTTCTGATCTTCACTCTTTAGGGTTCTTTTCGTCCGTTTCTTTATTCCATCCATATTTCATCGCCCAAAAATGCACTTCTGGTATACAGTTGTGGTGAATAGGTCATGCTGGGAGGAATATATGCGCCGACTGTCGCTATTTTTGAGCGTCCTTTTTTTGTCGTGTTTGTTGCTACCTGTTGTGGCACAGGCACAGGATGTGATTTTGATTGCGTATGGTGATAGCCTGCGCGGACGCATTGAGAACCCGGATTCGGGCGTGCTGTACTATTTTGAAGCCCAAAACGGCGATTCAGTAACGATTACCGCCGAGAGCGATGCGATTGATGTGTATTTGCGGTTGGCGAATTCCAACGGTGATTTGCTGGCGGAAAATGATGATGTGAGTGGCAACGACACCAATGCACGCATCTCGTTCAATGTGCCTGCCGATGGGCAGTACATTGTGATAGTGCTGGGTTATGACCCCGGCGCGTATGTGCTTTCGTTGACTGCGGACGGTGTGAGCAGCAACAGCGGCGGCAGCAACGGGAACACCAATAGCAACAGCGGCGCGTCACAGTCGTCTGCGGACGGTAGTTCGCTCGCCTATGGCGACAGCGTGAACGGGCAAGCGTTCAGTATGGACAAACCGGTGACGTTCATGTTCACCGGGCAGGCTAACGATCACGTCTCGATCAACCTGTCGAGCGACTCGGTGGATACCTATCTGGTGTTGGCGGACTCGGCGGGCAATACACTGGCGGAGAACGACGACATCAGCGGGAATGATGTCAACGCGCAGATTGATTACACGCTACCTGCCAATGGCGATTACCTGATCGGTGTATTCGCTTACGATGCTGGCCCCTTCAGTTTGAGCCTCGAAAGTTCGTCTGGGTCGTCCCCGATTGGCGGCGATACTGTCCCCGTGAGCGATGCGACGGGCACAGGTGAGGTGGTCACAGGGCGGATCGGCGATGACCCATATTATGTGGAAATCCCGATCACGGGCGTGAGCGAAGGGCAGACGATTACGATTGATGCCCGCGCCACCAGTGGCGATCTTGATCTGTATATCGGCTTGTTCTTGGACGAAAACGTGGTGGCGGAAAATGATGACCGCGACCCGAATACCACCGACTCGTTTATCGAGTATCCCGGCGCGGCGGCGGGCGATTACACGCTGATTGTCAGCCGTTACGGTTACGAAAAAGGCGAGACTTCTGGCGCGTTCGAGGTTAACTACAAGGTGGGTGGCGGCGGTTCGCTGGCCTCCAGCGGCACAACGCTGGCCTCTAACCCGCTGGTCGCTGGCTACCCGGTTTTGACCGCTGCCCGTTCCAAAGCTAACTGGACGGTGCTGGTCTATATGGGCGGTGATAACAACCTTGAGGACGGCTTGCTGAACGATCTGGATGAGTTTGAACGCGCAGGGGGCAGCACCGACTCGGTGCGTATCCTCGCGCTGATGGATCGTTCAGGTGAATATGACCGTTCTAACGGCAACTGGACGGATACGCGCCTGTTTGAATTGGGCGCAGATCGTTCCCGCGATTTCAACGATACCTATCCACCTACGCTAGACACGCAGGCGGTGGGTGATCTGGGCGAGATTGATACCGGCTATGGCAAGAACCTGCTCGATTTCATCGTGTGGGGCGTGCAGAGCTACCCCGCCCAGCACTATGCGATCATCCTGAACGATCACGGCGGCGCATGGTACGGCACGGTGACGGACGACACCACCGGACAGAGCATTCTTGATCTGCCGGAGCTTCAGCAGGTGTTTGACTCGGCGCTTCACAACACGGGCATCCGCAAGTTTGACCTGCTTATCAACGATGCCTGCTTGATGAGTGGTGTCGAGCATTACGCGGCGATGTCCAACTACTTCGATTACGCCATCGGCTCGCCAGAGATTACGCTCAATCCCAGTTTCGATATGGAACTGCTGACCAAGACGCTCAACCAGCAGCCGAATATTGACATGAGCAAGCTGGGGCAGTTGATCGCCGACAAGTATCTGCAAGATATGGATGAACTTGCGCCGGATACTTCGCCAGTGCTGGGTGCTGTCGCCACCGATTTGCGGAACTTCGGCGAAGTGACTGCGGCACTGGATGATTTCGCAGGCGTGGTCGCCAGCAACCCGCGTGCCTATGGCTCACTCATCGGGCAGGTGCGTGCCAATACCTATGCTTATTCGTCCTTCCTGCCAGAAGACGAATTCGGCCCCGCCACCAACATTGATATTGGCAACTTCATGTTCCGCCTAGTGAAAGATGGTCGTGACCCGCAACTGACGCAGGCCGCTACCAATGTGCTTTCCGCCCTGCGCGATGTGAATATGTATAGCACGGCAGGTAGCCAATTGTTGCCGAACACCACGTTCTACAACATCTACTTCCCGGCACGCGCTTCGGACTTCGACACGAACTACTTCGAGCAGAATCCGGTGCGTTCGTGGAGCGAATTCCTGCGTGGCTACTTTGGTTCGGTGCGCCCCGGCACCCGTGCCTTCAATCCGGCAGCGGCGGCGGGTGGCGGCGTGGGTGCGCCACCCCTCGCGCCCAGCCTTGTTCCGGTAGTGAGCATCACCAACGTGTTCCCGTCCACGACCAGCATCAATGTGCCGGTTAAAGTTTCGATGGAAGTGACCGGACGCAACATCACACGCGGCACGTTCACCGTAGATCAGGTGCAGGCCGACGGCACGATTGTACGGATGCAGACTTCGCCCATCGTGACCGAAGTGGTCGAAGATGGCGTGGTGAACTACATCAACCTGTGGAATCCCGGTGTGGATGACAGCAATTTCAACTGGGATGCACTGCTGCCCGTTGTGACCGATGGGCAAATCACCAACTTTGAGCAGGTGGTCAGCACCGACGATCAGGACTCGATTGCCGGACGCTATCACTTCCCCGGCGATTCCAACTGGATTGATGTGGCGGTCATGTTCGATGATGCCGGCAACGTGGCGAACGTGGTCAGCCGGAATGCAGGTAGTTCGGCGCTGGCGAGCATCCGTCTGGATGCAGGCGGTGAGTTCCAGACCTATCGTTCACTCGTCACGCCCGATGGCCGCGTGGAACTCAGCCCCGGAACGACATTTGTCTGGCCGGAGGGCGGCATCTCGTGGCGCTACGAACCCGCCCCCAGTGGGGAATACAAGCTTGGT
>CAIVEA010000686.1 GCA_903904765.1 uncultured Chloroflexota bacterium | reverse complement strand
CCTCGGTGTGAACCCGAAGGGCGTTATCCTCGTGAAGGGTGGGCAGGTGACGCGCACCGTGCATGGCGTGACCAGCACCCGTCCGCTGGCAGCGGGCGAAGACCCGCTGATGGCGGTCAAATCCGAATTCGGGCGCGTGCATCCGGTGGTGGTGGATGGCCTGCCGCGCTTCATCGGCGGCGCGGTGGGTTTCCTGAGCTACGACGCGGTGCGCTCGTTTGAACGCCTGCCGGATACCTCTACCGATGAGCTGGGCGTGCCGGACGCGGCTTTCCTGCTGCCGGACACGCTGGTCATCTTCGACCATGCTAAGCATCAGCTCACCATTCTGGCGAATGCCCACAATGCGGGCGACCCGGACGCAGCTTATGATGATGCAGCGGCGCGGATTGAAGCGATTGCCTCCGCGTTGCGGCAGGCAGTCGCGCCTCCGCCCCATGCGAGCGCCCCCGCTGACCCGAATGCCGATGCCGAGATGAACTCCAACTTGAGCCGCGAGCGCTATGAACAGATGGTGCGGGATGCGAAAGAATATATCGCGGCGGGGGATGCTTTTCAGATCGTGCTGTCGCAGCGGTTCAGTCGTCAGACGAACGCCCCGGCGTTGAGTATCTATCGGGCGCTGCGAATGCTCAACCCCTCGCCCTATATGTTCCTGCTGAATTTCGGCTCTGATTTGAACCTGATCGGCGCTTCCCCTGAAATGATGGTGCGGTTGGAAGATGGCATCGCTACCGTGCGCCCGATTGCGGGTACACGGCCACGCGGCGCGGACGAGGCCGAAGATAAGGCGCTGGCGGAAGAACTGCTGGCTGACCCGAAAGAACGCGCCGAACATGTCATGCTGGTGGACTTGGGGCGCAACGATCTGGGGCGCGTGTGCGATTACGGCACGGTGAAAGTGCCGCGCATGATGTACGTGGAGCGTTACTCGCATGTGATGCACATTGTCAGTCAGGTGCAGGGCAAACTGCGGGCAGGAATGGACGCTTTCGATCTGCTGCGGGCGACTTTCCCTGCGGGGACGCTCAGTGGTGCGCCCAAAGTGCGGGCGATGGAGATCATCGAAGAATTGGAAGGTACACGGCGCGGCACGTATGGCGGCGCGGTGGGTTATTTCAGTTTCGACGGTTCGATGGATACCTGCATCACCATCCGTTCGGTGCTGATGCGCGGGAATACCATAAGCATCCAGTCCGGCGCGGGGATTGTGGCGGATAGCGATCCGGGGCGCGAGTATGAGGAGACGATCAACAAAGCCCGCGCCGTCGCCCTTGCGATACAATATGCGGAGCAGGGTTTTGTTTAGCACCTGCTTACAGATTGTGGAGGCATGATGACTGTCAAACGGTTGGTCTTTATTCGTCCCGGTGAAACCGATTGGAACCGTGATCTGCGCTGGCAGGGATGGGTTGCCATTCCGCTGAACGCACATGGTCGTATTCAGGCCGAGCGATTGGCAAATTTCGTGCGGCATATCGGCATGAGCGCCTTGTACACCAGCGATTTGCGCCGCGCTCTGGAAACGGCGGGGATTCTCTCCGAGAAGCTCGGCTTTGCCCCGATACCGGATGCGCGCTTGCGCGAACGTAATATCGGGACGTGGCAGGGGTTGAAGCCGGAGGAAATGCAGTCGTGGTATGCCGAGGAGTACAGCCGTCTGATGGCTGACCCCGACCACTATCCGGTTCCGGGCGGCGAGTCGCGGCAGGATGTGCGCCTGCGGATGCGGGCGGCTTTTGAGGACATTCTGGCACAGGATAAAGGCGAAACGATTGGTGTGATCTCGCACACCTCGGCCATCAAGATTTTGCTCTCGGACATCGTGCCGGGAGGTGTACCCGCGCAAGTCCCCGTCAGCAATTCATCGGTGACGACGATTGTCCGCGAGGACGATGTGTGGAAAGTGGTCGCGCTGGATGATGTGCTGCATCTGGAAGGTTTGGAATCCAAGACCGTACCTGATTTTGAGGAAAAACCACATGATCTTGGTCATTGATAACTACGATAGCTTCACCTACAACATCGTGCAGGAGATGGGCGAGATGGGCGCTCATCTGGAAGTGGTTCGCAACGATCAGACCACGCTGGAGGCGATTCGCGCCATGAACCCCAGCCATATTCTGATCTCCCCCGGCCCCGGTGACCCGGACGACAGCGGTATTTCGCTGGATGTGCTGCGCGAGTTCGGCTCGCATACGCCTATCCTCGGCGTGTGCCTCGGTCATCAGTGCATCGGGCAGGTGTATGGCGGCGTGGTGAAGCGTGCGCCGCGCCTGATGCACGGCAAGACCAGCCCTATTTTGCACACGCGGGATGCCATGTTTGAAGGCGTTCCAAACCCGTTCGAGGCCACCCGCTATCACAGCCTGATTGTGGAGAGCGAAACGCTGCCGGACTGCTTGATCGTGACGGCGACCACCCACGAGGGCGAAATTATGGGGCTGCGCCACCGCGAATATCCGGTGTACGGCGTGCAGTTCCATCCCGAAAGCATCCTGACCGGCTACGGGCCGCGTATCCTGAAGAACTTTTTAGATGTGCGCGTTGGGGAACGGGTTTAAGGGATTACAAGGGGATATGACGAATGGATATTGTTCGCGCAATTGATATCACCAGCCGCTTCGGGCATTTGCAGGATGATGAAGCCGAAGCTGTGATGAACCAGATCATGACGGGGACGGCGACGGACGCGCAGATCGCTGCTTACCTGATGGCACTGCGTATGAAGGGCGAAACGGCGGACGAGATCACTGGCAGCGCCCGCGCCATGCGCTCCAACGCGCATAATGTCCCCTCGTCGGGTGGGGATGAATTGCTGGACACCTGCGGTACGGGCGGTGATAAGTCTGGCACATTCAACATCAGTACGACGGTGGCATTTGTGGCCGCTGGAGCTGGAGCGAAGGTTGCCAAGCACGGCAATCGCGCTTCCAGCAGCAAATGCGGTAGCGCCGATGTGCTGGCGGAACTGGGCGTGAGCCTCGACCTGACTCCCGAACAGGTAGGACAGTGCATTGATGATGTCGGCATCGGTTTCCTGTTTGCCGCTAAGCTGCATCCGGCGATGAAATATGCGATTGGCCCGCGTAAGCAAATGGCCGTTCGTACCATCTTCAACATCCTCGGCCCGTTGACCAATCCGGCGGGGGCGAAACGGCAACTGATGGGTGTGTTCGCTGCCGACCTGACCGATATGCTGGCACATGTGCTGGGCAAACTGGGTTCGATTTCGGCGCTGGTAGTCAGTGGCTACGGCGGGCTGGACGAACTGACGACCACTGGCCCGAACCGCATCAGTCGCTACGAAGCTGGTACGGTTCGGACAGACGAGATTGACCCGCGTGAATTTGGCTTCCGGGGCGCGGCCATCAGTGAACTGCTGGGGGATGATGCGCCGACCAATGCCCGTATTCTGCGCGGCGTGCTGAATGGCGAGATGCAAGATGCGCGGCGGGATGTGGTGCTGCTCAATGCGGGCGCTGCGCTGATTGCGGCGGGGCTGGCGACCAATTTGAATGATGGCATCCGTTTGGCGAAGGAATCGATTGACAGCGGGCGGGCGCTGGCAAAACTGGATATGCTGATAGATGTTAGCCGCCGTTTGACCAGCACCCCGGCATAAATGGCATCAGAAGGGGAGGCCGCATGACTCATTTCGTAGCGACGGATACCATCCTTGACCGGATTCTGGCGCAGAAGGTTCTCGATTTACTTGACCTGCGCGAAGATCGGGCGTTCCTCGCGCAGACCGAGTACCGGGCGCGTCATACCCCGCCTGCCCGCGATTTTGCCGCTGCGTTGCGCCGGGGCGATCATGTGGCGCTGATCGCAGAAGTGAAGAAGGCTTCTCCTAGCAAAGGGGTGCTGGTCGAGCATTTCGACCCCGTAGCCATAGGGACGACTTACGCGCAGAACGGCGCTTCGGCTATCTCCGTGCTGACCGATACCCCCTTCTTTCAGGGGCGCTTGGCGGATATGCAGCAGGTGCGCGAGGCGGTGACGATCCCCGTGCTGCGTAAGGATTTCATTATCGCGGAGCATCAAATCTTTGAGGCGCGTGCGTCACAGGCGGATGCGGTGCTGCTGATTGTGATGGCGCTGGAGGACGCACAAATCCGCGATCTTCAGGCGCTTATCCACGAGTTAGGTATGGCGGCGCTGGTCGAGGTGCATAATGAAGAGGAACTCGAACGCGCTTTGAAGGCCGGTGCGCGGTTGATCGGCGTGAACAACCGTGATCTGCGTACTTTTCATGAGGATTTAGGCACGACAGCACGGGTGGCGCGGGTAGTGCCACCGGAGGTGACGCTGGTGGCCGAGAGCGCCATTCGCAGCGCGGACGATGTGCGACGGATGGGCGAGTTGGGCGCTCATGCTGTGCTGGTTGGGGAAGGGCTGGTGAAATCGGGAATTGATCTGGCCGGACGGGTGCGCGATTTTAGTGGCCAACCCCGTTTAGCACAGGAGTAAACCAATGTCTCTTGTGGTGCGCGTCAAAATTTGTGGCATTCGGACGCTGGAAGATGGGCTGATGTCAGCCGAGGCCGGGGCGGAT
>CAIVEA010000685.1 GCA_903904765.1 uncultured Chloroflexota bacterium | reverse complement strand
GGGGAACGCTTGGGCATTCGCGCCGCGCTCCTCGCCAGCGCCGCCATCCTCTCGCCCGCGCTGGCGTTGTACGTCCGTCTCCTGCGGCGGGGGGACTGAGAAACCTCACCCCGTTGCGCTAGGCTTAGCTTCTCCTCTCCGCACGGAGAGGGGATAGTGAGGTTCTTGGAAAAAGGGAACGGAATATAGAGGACTCTTCGCTGTACGCGGGAAATAAAAAGCAAACTGCTGACCGGCAGAAACAGTAGTTTGCATAAAACCGTCTCATGCGGCGGGGGTACGGGGTGCAAGTCCCCGCCGCATTCCGTCTAACCGCTAGGCGGTTTAGGGAATGAAGACGGAGAGACGGTTAGGATCACCTTCATCACCGATTTCAATCCAGATTCCGTGCATTTCTTCGAGGGTATCGGCGTTATAGACACGGAACATCGAAGGATCGTTCGGCAGCGCATACTTGCTGACCGTGATGCGGCTGAGGGGGTAGTTGTTGACGATGCTGCCATCACCCGCCACGCGGTCACGATACTCGATCGCAGTTTCCAGCTTCTTGACGGTGCTGGGAACAGTAATCCACCACCACGAGTCGCCGCCATTCTGCCACTGCCAGACAATCGCCCGTGCGCCACCCACACCCCAAGCCGTGACCGTTCGCAGGAGGGTATCGCCCGCCGCGCCGCCTACTGCGCCGCCTGCCGCACAGGTAGCGTTGGAGGTGATATTGCTATTGCCGAAGGCATAGCCCAATTGGAGTTTATAACTTCCATCGGCAGGAACGACCCAAGTGATGCTGCCATTACCGGTTGCCGGGCCAGCCAGCGTAACCACAGCCGTCATATCCTTGATAGTATATTGCTCGTTTTCGGCACCGGGGTCGCTGATCTGGGTGACCGTAATCACTTCACCAGCATTCAACACATATGTACCCGTGAAATCCATATCTGTTGTGGCCACGCCATCCACATTAATCTGCGCGCAACCCGCCGACAGACCGGCTGCCGAAACTGCCATCGGGACAACCGCCAGCGAAATCAGCACGAGTGTAAGACCGAGCACAAAAACAGACTTGAGACGCATGATGAAACTCCTTGAAAAGGTCGTATGGTATGCAGTCATAACTAAAGATTACGTTAGATTATGGTTAGGTGGGTAGTTAGGAAATCAAACCCCAAATAGGGTCACAACGGGTCAGACAAACTATTTTCAAACTTTTCATATACATTTAGCGCTAAAATATGGATATTCATATTCGTCAATGTATTTTCTACAAAGTGATGGCACAGATGAATTTTCCAAAGTTCAATATCCCTGCCAATCGTGGAGCACTGGTGGAACGCCCCCGGTTGATACTGCCACTAGCGGCGCATCCCGCCAGCGCGCTGATTGCCCCTGCTGGATCAGGTAAGACTACGCTGGCGATGCAGTGGGCAGATGCTTTTTCGGGCGCAGTCTGCTGGCTTTCGTTGACCGTGCAGGATGACCAACCGCGTTCATTCTGGTCGTTCGCACTCCAACTATTCCGCATGATTTCGCCACAACTGTCCGAAGCGCCTGCGTTGCTGCTGGCACAGGGGGGTGAACAGGTCTCCGAACGGTTTATTGAAGTGCTGACCGGGGCGCTGGCACAGCACACACAGCCTATCGCACTGGTGATAGATGACGCGCATTTCATCCAGAATCCCGTGCTGGTGCAATCGCTGGTCTATTTCATCACCCATCTGCCGCCATCCATTCGAGTATTGCTCGCAGGGCGACAGTTAGACGCTGCGTTGCTGGCACAGGTGCATGTGCTGGAACAGATCGCCTTCACACTCGATGAAGTAACGCTGTATTTTGCCAACCAGCCGCAACCGCCCGACGTGACGACTATCCCGCGAATCCATGCCATGACCGAAGGCTGGGTGATGGGCGTGAAACTGGCGGGAATCGCGCTGCGTGGCGGACAGGATATGCTTGACCGCACGGCGGATTATTCGACGCAATACCTGATGGATGAGGCATTGGGGCAGATTGCGCCCGATGTGCTGATGTTCATGCTGCGTACCAGTGTGGTTGATCTGCTCACACCCACCCTATGCGACGCACTGACCGAACGCAACGATAGTGCCACGCAACTGGAATCGCTGTTGAAAATGGGACTGTTCATCAGCAGCGTGAGCGATACCCAGAAGGAATACCGCTATCATCAACTGCTCCGCGAATCGCTTCTGGATTGGGGTTGGCGCAAGTTCCCAGAAGC
>CAIVEA010000684.1 GCA_903904765.1 uncultured Chloroflexota bacterium | reverse complement strand
TCACGATGACGGCCCCGGCATTTCCGAAACGCACATGCCGCACTTGTTCGAGTTGTTCTACCGCGACGATGCTGCCCATACCACACGTGGGCTAGGGCTGGGGTTGCCTATCGCCCGCAAAATTATTCGCAAACATGGCGGGCGCATCGAAGCCAGCAGTCAACCGGGCGCAGGCAGCACTTTCCGCATCATCCTGCCCGTTTCTGAAGGACTGCCCGTCTCGTCTGAGGCTTTGTAGCGCAATACTCTTTAAGCGTGTATAAAACATGTGAGTCGAAAAAAAGTCGTGCTATTGACTATAGCAAATGCAAGATTGTCTCATATAATGTTTCCAGTATCGTTACATTAATGCATTTCGTATATCCGGTATTCCTACGATGGCAGACAACGAATTAAGAATCTATTTAGAATCCATCGGGATTTATGATACATCCGGGTTGCCTTCACTCGAAAGCTGGCACGCCTGTTTAGCCAAACTGGGCGAACTGCTGCAAGAACAGTATCTGTTTCAAGCGCAATTTGAGCAAACCCAAGATGCCATTTTCATCCTCGATCTGCGGGGGCATGTGGTACGCGCCAATCAGCGGGCAGCGGATTTGTTCGGCGTACCCTCGCCTGCCGATGTGGTGGAGCATCGGTCTGCGGAGGGCTTCCCTACGGCGGAATTGGCCGATGCAATGGATCGGCTGCAACGCATTATGGCGGGTGAAATCCTCGAACCGTATGAGCACGTGCTGCGACGACCGGATGGCACCAAATTCTATGCTGAAGTGAATGTCCGCCTCATCCGGGATGAGCAGGGCAAACCACTCTATATTCAGAGCATGACCCGCGACATCACCGACCGCAAACTGCGCGATAACGCGATGGAGGCGCAACGCCAGCATTTGCGCTTGATTACCGATAATGTGGCGGACAGCATCATCCATGCTGGCATGGATGGCATCACCCATTACATCAGTCCATCGTTCAAAAGGCTGGTTGGCTATGACCCGGACGAACTGATCGGCAAACAGATTGATATTTGGACACAACTGGTTCATCCTGACGATCTGATGAGTATCGGGCTGGCGCTTCAGGCCATGATGCAGGAAGAACAACCGCAAGCGCGGGAGATACGCGCCTATCATCGGGATGGGCATCTGATTCATCTGGAGGCCATGTATTCACCCCTGCTGAACGACGGCACCCCGGAAGGCGTGCTGGTGGTCTGGCGCGACATCAGCGCCCGAAAGCAAGCCGAGGATGCGCTGCGCCAGAGCGAAGAACGCGCCCGCAACTTGCGCGACCAACTCAAAGTGCTGCACGAAGTTAATCTGGAATTGTCCCGCGCTGCCACGCTGGACGAACTCACCCGTAAAGTGGTGGAACTGGGGCGCAATCGCCTCGGTTTAGACCGGGTGGGGCTGTGGCTGATCTCGGAATCACAGGAAAAAGATCGGTGGGATGGCACGTATGGCACAGATGAGCAAGGCAACCTGCGCGACGAGCGCGATCAGCATTTCATCTATGCACCGGATTGGCTGAACGACTCCCATCACCATATTGAGTATTATGCTGATACGGCGCTTTACGATCATGAGCATAGAATGGTGGGGCATGGGTGGAGTCTGGTATTGATTATCCGGGACATCGGTCAACCGGTTGGCATGATTGCAGTAGATAACTTATTCTCGCAAAAGCCGATGTCGCCTGACCAGATAGAAATCCTCAGCCTGTTCGCCGCCACATTAGGGCATCTCATCACCCGTAAACGTTCCAGTGATGCGCTGCGAGCCAGCGAAGAACGCTTGCGGCAAACCTTGAATGTGGTGCGGGCGGGCTGGTGGGATTGGGATGTCATCTCCGATGTTTCGGTCTGGGCAGACGAAACCTATCACTTGCTAGGCTATGAGATTGATCCCCGCTATACCAACCATGTTTCGTGGATGGCACGCATTCATCCTGATGATCGAACAGCGGTGGATACCGCCTTCCACCGGATGCTGGAAACAACGGGCAGCATGGATTACGAAGCGCGGGTGGTTTGGCTGGATGGCAGCATCCACTGGATACACAATATCGGACAGGTGATCGCGCAGCACGAGGGGAAACCCCAACGGGTACTGGGCATCCTGATGGATATTACCGCCCGCAAAGAAGCTGAAGTGCGCCTGCGCCAGCATGAGGAACGCCTGACGCTGGCGATGTCGGCAGCTAAAGCCGGTTGGTGGGAGTGGAACGCCAAAAACGATGTCATCGTCCGTTCTGCACAAACTTATGTGCTAATGGGCTATCCCCCCGGCGCAATTCCCACCACCATTCAGGGTTCGCTGGACATGGTTCACCCCGACGATCATACGGTTGTGATAGAGGCTATGACCGAATCCGTCCTGAACAACCGCATTTGCGATTTTGAGTATCGAGTCGTGTGGCCGGATGGCAGCATTCACTGGCTGCACAACCTCAGCCATACCAGCTATGACACAGGAAATATCCCCGAGCGCATGGTGGGCATCGTCATGGATATTACCGAGCGCAAACGCCAGCAAGACGCGCTCAGCCGCAGCGAACAACAGCAGCGCCTGTTGACCGACACCATGAGCGATTGCGTCGGACAAGTGGATATGCGGGGGAATCTACAATACCTCAGCCCCGCCTTTGAGAAATGGACAGGCTGGGATTCATCAAAGTGGATCAACAAACCGCTGACGGAATGGCTGCGGCTGATTTGCCCGGATGATTATCAGACGCTGATCGCGCATTTCACCACCATCATCCACACCGACCAACCGCTGCAATTGGAGCATCGCATCCGCACGGCAAATGGACAGACGTTGTGGTTCGAGACAGTTGCCACCGTTCTGCGCGATACGGCGGGGAATTTCGAGGGCGCGATCTTCGTCAACCGCAACATAGATGAACGGCGGCGTGCCCAGCAGGATAAACTTGATCTGGCTGCCGAGCGCACAGTCGTTTCCTCGTTGCGTAACCTCCTCGCCAACGTCTCACACGATTTCCGCACGCCACTGTCAGTCATCAATTCCAGTTTGTATTTGCTGCGCCGCAAAGCGCCGGAAGATTTCGCCGGGTTGCGGCATGTGAGCGTGATCGAAGACCGTGTGGAGCAAATGGCGAACATGGTCGAAACAATGTTCACGCTGTCGCACATGGATGAGCAAACCTATCAGATGCGCTCCACCAACCTCACCGATCTGGTGAAGCAATCCTATTTGCGCCGCGTAGAAGCCGCCGAGCGCAAAGAAGTGCATCTAACTTACCGGGAATGGGATGAGCCACTGTATATACAGGCCGAACCGGTCATGCTCATGCGCGCCCTCGATCATATCATCCTGAATGCGGTGCAATACACCCCTTCCGGTGGCAACGTCCGCATCCAAGTTCAGCGGCAAGAGCAAACGATCTGTATTGAGGTCAAAGATACGGGCATCGGCATTAGCCCGTTTGACCTGCCGCACATTTTCGAGAGCTTTTACCGGGCGGACAAATCGCGGGCGGCAGATAAGGGCAGCACCGGACTGGGGCTGACCATCGCGCAGAAGATTGTGCAGCGCCACAACGGGCAGATCGAAGTAGAGAGCGTTGTGGGCGAAGGCAGTACCTTCCGCGTGCTGTTGCCGATTGCCAGCCTGCTGCAATAGCACATATTGTACCCCAAGCTATAATCACGTTAAAATCTATAAAATACTCATTTTATGCTTTACCCTTTTAGATTATCTGTAATGTGTATGTGGTAAAAATATTTAGCTGCACTCCTGATAGTTATTTGACTGAGATTCACTTTATGAGCAACCCTGATCGCTTGACAACCGAACTGGCGCAACACGGCATCACGGATTTTCAAACGCCCCCGTCACCGGAAGCATGGCAAGCCTGTTTGGAGTGGCTACAGAGCCTCCTCGCGGAACGTGAACTCGCCCACAGTTTGTTCGAGCAATCGCAGGATGCCATCGTTCAGGTCGGCCCCGGCGGGATCATCCAGCGAGCCAATTCGATGGCGCTCCAGATGATCGGCGCAACCAGCCCGGAACAGGTCATCGGGCATAAAGCAGAAGAATTTTATGCCGATTCCGAACAGAAAGACTATCTATACCGCCGACAACAACTGTGGAGTGGCGAACGGATGGAGCCGTATGTGCGCCGCTTCCGCAAGTTGGATGGAACCGAAATAGACTATGAGGTGAACGTCCAGCCGATCTGGGGTATAGATGGCAACATCATCTACACGCAGAGCATCATGCGCGACATCAGCGCCCGCCAACAGGCTGAAGCACAGGCGCTAAAGTTTCGGGATCGGCTGAAGGCGCTGAACCAGATTACGCTGGTGCTGGCGCGAACCGGATCGGTGGACGATCTGTTGCAACAAGCGGTACAGCTAGGACATGAACGGCTGGGGATTGACCGCCTCAGCCTGTGGCTGGTCAACGATCAGGGCGATAAGCTGACCGGAACTTACGGGATAGATGAAAACAGCAACTTGCGTGACGAACACAGCGAATCTTTCACCTTTGATATGAGCATTTTTGACCATCAGGAGTTGCCCATCTCGTATGATGTAGACAGTAAACTGTTTGACCATCAGGGCAAAGAAGTGGGGCATGGCTGGTCGCTAAATGTACTCATCCGCGATATGGACAAGCCAGTGGGGATGTTGTGTACTGATAACCTACTGCGACAAGAGCCGATGTCCGCCGAACTACAGGAACTGATTACGCTCTACAGCGCCACGCTGGGCAACCTCATCGTCCGCAAGCAGAACGAACTGGCGCGACAGATCAGTGAAACCCGTTACCGGCAGATGTTTGAACTGCATCAGCTCCCCAAACTCATCGTGAACCCGAACAATGGGCAATTAGTGGATGCCAACCCCGCCGCCGCTGATTATTATGGCTTTTCAGTGGAACAATTACGCACCATGAACATCATGGATGTGAACCTGTCGCCACAGGAAGAAGTGCAGACCAAGATGGCGAAAGCGCGGCAAACGAAGATGCTCCAATGCCGCTTCGTCCACCGCAACGCGCAGCAGCAACCGCGTGAGGTGGAAGTGTTCACCGGTCCGATTGATATTGACGGTGAAGAACTCCTGTATTCCGTTGTGACGGACATCACCGAAAAAGAAGAGGTCAAAGCTGCGCTGGAAGAAGCCATTAACCAGCTTGAGCAGCGAGTGCGCGAACGGACTGCCGAACTGGAAGAGGAGCGCAACCTGCTCCGCACGGTGATGGACGCGCTGCCCGCCTTTATTTACGTCAAAGATTTGCAGCACCGCACCGTGCTGAACAATAAGGCGCATCTGAGCTTGATGAAAGCGAAATCCGCGCAGGACGTGTACGGTAAAACGGATTTTGAATTGTTCCCTGCTGCAATCGCAGAACGGTTTCAGGCCGAAGATGATGCTCTGTTTGCTGCCCGGATGCCGATCCTCAACCATGAAGAATGCTTCACCCGCAGCAACGGCAGCCTGCGCTGGCTGAGTACGACCAAAGTGCCACTGTACAACATCCATCAAGAACTGACCGGTCTGGTGGGCATCTCTTACGACATCACCGACCGCAAACGCACTGAAGCCGAACGTATTTCACTTTCAGATCGGTTGCAACTGGCGAAAGACACGGCGCAAATCGGCATCTGGGATTGGGATTTGAAAACCGACAATCTCGTCTGGGATGATCGCATGCTGGAACTGTACGGCATTTCCCGCGAACAGTTCCCGGAAAAAGGTACAGGCATCTGGGCTGTCATAAGGCTTCATCCTGACGACCAAGAGCGCGTCTATCGGAACTGGTTAGATGCGATCAGCGGCGAACGCCCGCTGGATACCGAATTCCGAATCATCCACAAAGACGGCAGCGTGCATTATTCCCGTCTACGGGCAGTGATTTTCCGGGATGAGGACGGCACCGCCTCACGCATACTGGGTGTGAACTGGGACATCACACTGCTGAAACAGGCGGCGGAAGAAATGCAGATCGCGCTCAAGAAAGAGAGCGAACTAAGCGAACTGAAGTCGCGCTTCGTCACGATGGCCTCGCACGAATTCCGCACCCCGCTGACCGCGATTCTGGCGACTACTGAAACACTGACGCAGTACCGCGACCGGATGCCCCCCGAACAAGTGAGTGAACGGTTGGATCGCATCCGGCAGCATGTGTTGACTATGAAAGGCATCATTGATGATGTGTTGAATCTGGCGCAGATACAGGCCGGGCGCATGAAATTTGACCCTGCCGCTGGCGATGTGGATAGCCTGTGCCGCATCATCATCGAGGAATTGGAAAGCCACCCGGAATATCGCGGGCGCGTGATCTACAACTGCCCGCAAAAGCCCCTGCACGCCACCTTCGACAAGCGGTTGCTGCGCCACCTCATCAGCAATCTGGGCAGCAACGCGCTCAAGTATTCCCCGAATGGCAACCCGATTACGATTGACCTGACGCAAACGGCTGACCAGTTTATCTTGCAGGTGCGCGATACAGGAATCGGCATTCCACAGGAGGATATGGCGCGGCTATACGAACCCTTCCACCGCGCCAGCAATGTAGGCACGATTTCCGGCACGGGCATGGGGCTGACCATCAGCAAACAGGCGGTGGAACTGCATGGCGGGCGCATCGAATTTGAAAGCCAAGCGGGTATTGGGACGACCTTCACGGTCATATTGCCCAAGCACCTGCCGACCATCACCCGGGCTTAAAAGTTAAACGTTTTACTATAGTCAACTGCAATTTATTGCGGCTCAAACTGGATCGCGTGCAGCCGTTCGATCAGTTTTTCACGGTTATGGGTGAGCATCTTGGCATAGATGCTGCGGGTGCGGTGGCGCACGTTAGACAGGCTGGTTCCCGTCTGTTCCATAATATCCGTGATGCTGTAGCCCTGAACAATGCGTTTCGCCACATTCTCCTCGGCGGGTGTGAAGGGTGACAACGGCAGCGACGGCACTTCTTCCTGCATCATCCCGATTGCCCGCCGCAGATGGTCGGCACGGGCATCCTCGCCCGCTTCCCAGTATTCCCGGATGCGCTCCCGCAGCAACGGAATCAGCGCCTTCAGCGCCAGCGGCAACACCTCACCCGTATGCACCGTCCGGTCTACCACCGCATCCAGCACGTTCCGGGCAGCGGCAGCATCCTTTAGCAGCCAGTAAGCCAGCACTTTGAGCGCGAGGGTCTGCGTGATGGCGGCCTGCATGTTGCGGTGGCGATAATCTTCAATGACTGATTCAAGTTGTTCGAGCGCCTGCGGATAATCGCCCATCACGATCAAGGCATGCGCTGGCACATGCGCGATGGCAAATTCCAGCATCAAATCAGGTTTTTCAGTCAGATTGATCTCCAACCAGCGACGGGCAGCAGCGACATCATGCCAGCGTAACAGCACCCGCGTCCGTTGCGCTTCAAATAAGGCCTCTATTACGCCTAAGTAGGTCTGGTACAGGTGTTCAACCCGATTCTTCAAGGTTTTCCCATACTGGAAGGCGCGTTCCATCGCAACAAAATCACCCTGAAAGGCGCTGATTTCCGCCCGTCGTGCGTAAAGCTGCCACAGCAAACGCGGGTCGGACTGTTCAGGATGAGTGAACGCGGGCAGCAGCGCCGCCTCCGCCTCCTTCACCGCGCCCCGCTGAAGCAGCGCCCCCGACCAGTGCCGCCGGATGGCGCGTTCGGCATTCAGCCCCAATTGCCCCAGTTTTAGACGGTTGGCGTTGATAACGGTCAATGCATCATTCGCCAATTGCAACACGTGATTCAGATCACCTGCGAGCGCATGAAAGTACAGCAGGTTATTGGTTGCATGTAGCAGCAAAATCGGACTCTGAATCTCACCAGCAACACGATACTGATCTTCGAGCAGTTCGATGGCTTTGGCAGGTTGCCGACTTTCGTAAAGCAACGACAGCAAATGCAACCCATAAGCGTACAGCGCATCCCGCTGCAAATACTGGAGCGCAGCTTCGAGATAGGGGATGGATTCATGACCCCGGTTGGGCTGTACCCACAGTCGGTAGGCGCGGGCGAATTCAATCTCCCCCCGCCATTGATGGGCATCCGGGCGATTCAGTAACCGTTGAAAATGTGCCTCTGTCGCGGCTTCATCTCGATCAGCCGCAGCAGCCGCCATGAGCGCAAACAAGCGTAAGCGCGGTTGGGCATCCAGCAGATCGGGCGGGAACTGCACCAGCCAGTCTCGAAAAGTGATTTGATCGCTAAACAGGATGATCTGCTGCGAAGCAGCCAGCGCATAGCGGGCGGTCATTTCCAGATCGCCACACAGATGCGCTTCGGTGGCGGCTTCGCGGTATAGCCCGCCAGACGCATACCACGCTGCCGCACGACGGTGCGATTCGGTCAGCATGATCGGGTTCATCTGCTTTGTCCGGTTCAGCAAAGCTTCGCGGAACAGCGGGTGATAGCGGTAAGTAGAGGTTTCTTCGTTAACCACAGTCACGAACAGCCCTGCGTTCACCAACGCCTCCAGCCGGGTTGCGCTGTTGCGGTTTCCGATGATTGCGTCGCATAGTGCGGGGGTCATATCCTCGCAAATGCAGGTGCGCTGCATGAATTCCAGTTGTTCAGGCAGGAGCGAACGCAGCACTTCGTCCATCAAATAGTGCTTGGAGTAGCGGGCTGCTGATTCAAGCAACGGGTCTTGACCGCGCAACGCGATGCCTGCCATTTTCACGCCCATCACCCAACCTTCGGTGGCAGTGAAAATTTGGTTGGGGATGTCTGGCGATAACGCATCATTTCTCTCGATAGCGAGAACCTGCGCCGTCTCATCCATTGTAAAGGCCAGATCGCTCATCGTGATCACATGCGCTTGCGCCAGCAGGAACGGGTGCAGACCGCGCCCGACAAAAGCGACTCTTATATGCGAAGGCATGTGTTGCATGAAGCGCACCAGCGCGTTGATGATGACAGGTTTGGTGATGATCTGTGCTTCATCAAACACAATCGCCAGATGCACATCCAGTGCCACGAGTTCACTGATGAGCGCATCTACAAACGGTTCGTAAACGCCATCTACAGCATCCGCCAGCAGCAAAGCAGGCGTTTCGGACAAATCCGGGATGAGGATACGCATGATCTGGAATATAAACAGACCAAAACTGCGCGAATCATTATCCTCCGGCTTCAACGAAAGCCAACACACGGCCCCTTCAAAAGCATGCGCCCATTGCATTGCCAGCGTCGTCTTGCCCGAACCGGCAGGAGAGATAAGCGCAATCACAGGAGCGCTGTCGAATTGTGACAGGAGCCGGGGGCGCTCAATCAGCCGTTCACGATATTTGGGAAGATGGATTTTGAGAGGCGTAACAGCGGTAAGCCGTTTAGCGTTTTTGGGCATACTCTTTAGAGCGGCAACTTGTAACTTGAATTCATGATAACAAACCATATCCTTGATAACCAGATGACACGGTAGCAGTGCGCCAATATTCCGTATTCCTACGGAATGCTCTAAGTAGGCGATTAGGGGTAAAAACAGCGATTCATTGCTGACGGTAGAGGGCAGTATCAAGCACTGCACAGATATACAGTCTGTCTATAAATCATGATTACCTCAAGAAACAAATTTTGCAACAATTGGGTTCAAACTAGAAAGAAAGCACTTTCGATGTTTCTAAACAGTTTGATTTTAGTTTTTTAATGGTTTGTAAATGCAGTTTTTGCTAGAAAATAAATGTAATTTTAGTGGCTTTTCCAAATCAGAAACTTGTCGTACCATAGTGTCATGGAAGTCAAATCACGGATGTTTCGGCGACAAGCATTCGTGGAAACCATGAACTCCCCCAACGTAATGAATACATCATTGCGTTGGGGGAGTTCCCTTTTAGGCAGTGGTTCATTCCACGCCGATGACTGCGCTGATGGTTTGTGCCGGACGTTCGCGACGCGGCGGTTGCATGGGTAGCATAAACCGGAACGCGCTACCCGCCCCCACCGCGCTCTGCACCTGCAAATCACCCCCATGCGAACGCGCCAGAAAACGCGAGATGGGCAGCCCCAGCCCTGTGCCTTCGATGCCCATGTGTTTAGCGCGTTCAGCGCGTTCAAACGCCATGAACAGCCGATCCATCTCCTCCGCCGAAATGCCCATACCCGTATCCGACACCGTGAAGGCGACATAACCGTTTTCGAGCAAATTAGCAGCGTTGCCACTCGCTCCGTTGGAGCCGTTCCCGTTCCCATGCGGGGCGGGCGGGACGACTTCCACTTCCAAACGAATGATGCCTTCCGGCGTGAATTTGACCGCGTTGCTGAGTAAATTAGTCAGAATCTGGCGCACGCGGCGGGCATCCATCGGGATGACGGGCAGATCATCCGGGATGTGGCGCTCGAACAGGATGTAGCTTTTCTTGCTCTCCAGCAGCATCAGCGTCTGGTCAATCGCATCTTCGAGAACGGGATACAAGTCGGCAGGCTGGATGACCAGATCCATTTCGCCCGCCTCGATCTTGCTCACATCCAGCAGATCGTTGATGAGCGATAGCAAATGTTCGGCGCTGCGGACGGCCTGCTCCAGACGGCTGCGCTGCTCTTCCGTCACCGCGCCGAACATGCCGATCCGCATAAAGTCCATGTTGTTGATAATCAGGTTGAGGGGCGTTCGTAGTTCATGGGTGACGCTGGCGAGGAAGCGCGTTTTGACGCTGTTGGCGCGTTCGGCCTCGCGCACGGCATCTTCGCGCTGGATGTAGAGTTGCGCGTTGCGAACTACAGGCGACACAAGGTTGGCGAACAGCGTCAGCAACCGCTGGTCGGGGTCGTTGAAAGGCGCATCATCGGCATGGCGGCCTACCAGCACCGCGCCAATCGGCTTGCGAAAGAATTGAAGCGGCGCGGCCATCGCCTGCTGAACGATGCCATCTTCAAAGCCCACCAACCGATGCGACCAGTTGGGATAATCTTCCACCAGCACCAGTTCCCCGGCTTGAAACGCCGTCCCCACCAACCCTTGATCGGGCTGGATAAGCGTGTTCAGCGCGGATTTATTCGGGTTAGTGGAGGCCACCAGTTGCAGATGCTTCTTGTCCGGCGTGAGCAACCACACCGAGCAGTAGCGGGTTTTGAGCAGGTTGAGAATGTTCTGCGTCAGGTTATCCAGCATCAGCGAGAGCTGGTAATCTCCGACCACTGAGAGCGAGGCATCGTATACCGCCTGCAATTCGCCCGCCCGCACCTGCGCCACCTGACGGGCAACGTTTAATTCTTCGGTACGCAGTTTCACGCGGCGTTCGAGGGTGTGACTCCAGTTCGAGAGTTGGTCATACGAACCTTCAAGGTTGCGCTTCATATCCTCCATCGCGTTCGCCAGCCGCCCCACCTCGTCCTGTTGCTCACGATAGGCAATGGCGTAGCGCAGATCGCCCGCGCCGATTTCCTGCGCGGCATCGCCCAACCGCTTCAACGGCGTGACGATGGCGCGGGTGGTGAACTGGAACACAATCCAGCCCAGCAGTGCCATGCCGACCAGCGTCACCAGAGCGATCTGAGCGAGGCTGCGGGCGAACGGGTTTTGAATCGTGCTGGCGGGCAGCACCGTCACCAGTTGCCACGCGCTCTGGGGCAGCGTGTTGATGAGCGTGATGGCCTCGCGCTGGGTGTTGAACGGGTCTGCGCCGAAGATGAATTCGCCGCCACTGCCTGTTTGTTCGCTCATCTCCATCATGCGCGGCTCTAGCATGAAGGCATTCAGGCGCGTCATTTGCTCATCAACAGGTAGCGCAGGCAGTTGGAATCCGCTGACAATTGCACGGGTGTCGGTGGCTAAAAAGCTGTAGCTATTGGGCGCTTCGGTGGCAATCGCATCGGTCATCAGGTGGTTGAGAGCGTAGATCGGAATATCTACCCATACCACGCCCACCCAGCGTCCCCCAATGCCGCGATACGGCACAGCATACGAAATTACCCGTTGTCCGTCCGAGTGGTCAAACCCCAACGCAGGGCCATACCAACGCGGCACACCTGCTGCCAGCACATCCATAAACCATGTTTCGGTGGGCAGGTCTTCGTTCACATACTGCTTGACAGGCGCAACGCGAACGGGCGGGAAGGGCGCATTGAACCCCACCGCCTGCCGCCCCGCGTCCAGCGGCGCATACACATTCACGCGGCGGATGATCTGCTCCGGTTCAGTGAGCGTGTTGCTCGCCATCTGCCAGACGCGCACCAGCGGCGTATTCGGCTGGTCGCTCAACGAGTTAGCGAAAGCGCGGGCAACGGCTGCTGCCCCCTGCAAACGCGAATCCAGCGCGTTGGCAAAAGCCTGATTTTGATTCAGAAAAGCAGCCTGCGTCTGATTCTGTAGGATCGCCGCATTCCCACCCAGCGCCAGCCCTGCCACGATCAGTACCGTCGGCACAGCCAGCCCCAGAATGATGACCACCAACCGCCGCCGCAGACTCCAATGGGCAAACCACGTTCGCATAAGCCGATTCCTCAACCCCCGTGTATGTTAATTATAGTCAAAATAACAGTTTGGGATGAGGGCTAGGGGACTTTCAAGGGTAGGTTTTTGAAGAACCTCACCCCTCAGTCCCCTCTCCAACACGCGGAGTACCGCTTTGGAGGGGGGTGAAAGAGTCTGTTGCTTGCTCCCCCTCGCTGTTACTACGGAGAGGGGGCTGGGGGGTGAGGTTTTAGGTTGAGGGTTCTCTGCAAAAAAACCTACCCTTGAAAGGGGGTGGGGGATGAGGATTTGTGTTACAGGAAGAAGTCGCGCAGCGCGTCGCGCACATCATCCACGATGGCCTCCCACGACACATCGGGATCGCGGCTGACAGTCAGCGTGCCATTGCTGATATTGAGCGCGAGGATGCCGCTAACCGCATTGAACAGCAATTGTGCGATGGGCGAACCTTCGTCCCCGGCTTCGTAGCCGTTGTAATACTCATCCCCCTCCGGCGCAAGGGGTTGATTGGTGACGATCACCATCACATCCGGGTCGTCGGTGGGCTGCGCCTCGAAGGTGAAATATTCGGACATGGTTAAGCCTTCGGCAAAATGTGTACCGGATCGCCCACTTTGATCGTGCCACCCGTGATGACTTTGGCAATGATACCCATCTGTCCGGCGGCTTCGCTGCGCGGGTGCTTCTGAATTTTCTCGAAGCGGTCACAGCCGTTGCGTGGCTCAATCACTTCGATCACGGCGCTTTCGCCCAGTTGCACCCGCGTGCCGGAAGCCAGCGGGTTCACATCCAGTGCGCGCACCACGATTTGTTCCCCCATTTGCCCCGGATCGGTCATGAAACCCTGTGTGCGAAGGTTCGCCAGAGTCTCATAGGTCATGATGTTCAGATGGCGCTTGGGATGACCGCCCTTCACATCGCCCTCGATACCGAATCCCGCGACCAGTATGGCCTCATTCAGTTCCACACGCAGGTATTCGCCCGGCGTTTCATCTACGCCAACGGGTTTGAACACAATGCTGGCAATCTCCGACATAGCGCACCCTTTCATCATCGTTCCACACAGGCCAGACGAACTTCCATTATAACCCCATCCCCATGATATGCGATTTGTAATTCAACTAGCGCGAAGGATGCCAAAAAACTACTGACTGATGGGCAAAGGTTGGAGTTATGTGATCTATGTCGCATGTAGGGGGCAGACGCGCTACCATATCAAGTATTGTCTGCGGCTGGATGCGCGTATAATGGATTGAAATAATGGAAAGTGTATAAATCAAGCAGTCCGCGCACCAATTATTCGCGTGTTGCTGCTGAAGGAGCTTGCTTCTTATGGAAATCAAATTGGATACAGTGGGTACGGTCAAAGTGTTGCGGATTACCGGGCGTTTTGATTCATACGAAACCGGACGGGTGAACGAAATCCTCGATCAGGTGTGTACCGAATCGCCCGCCCGCGTGATCTTGAATCTGGCGGAAGTCAACTTTGTCGATTCGAGTGCGCTGGCCTTGATGGTGAAAGGGATGAAACGCTGCCGTCAGCAGCGCGGCGACCTGTACCTGTGCAGCCTACAACAGCCCGTCCGGGTGATCTTTGAACTCACCCGCCTCGATAAAGCCTTTGCCATTCACAATACCGAGGCTGATGCGGTGAAGGCTTTCGGATAGCCGCGAAAGAACTGTTGATGACCCAAACCC
>CAIVEA010000683.1 GCA_903904765.1 uncultured Chloroflexota bacterium | reverse complement strand
CCGATCTCCGATTGAACAGGATTGGTTGGCATATCATGGTGGGCAGGCGTGTTTGCTTATTCCGCTGCTGGAACGCGGCACGGAAACTGTCGGGCTGGTCAAACTGCTATCGCAGGATATCCGGTTGTTCGATGAGGACGAAGTGCGGTTGGCGCAGGGGATTGCCAATGTCGCCAGCAGCGCCGTCGAAAATGCGCGGCTGTATCAGACGCTGGAAAGCCGCGCACGGGCGCTGGAGAGCGCCTACAACGAACTGCGCGATGCCGACAAAGCCAAAGACGAGTTCATTCAGAATGTATCGCACGAACTTCGCACGCCGTTGATCTCGGTGCTGGGTTACGGCGCTTTGCTGGCAGATGGTGATTTCGGGGCGATTAACGATGAACAGCGTGATGCGCTGGATATTGTGATGCAGAAATCGCAAAAGCTGGCGGATATTGTCGAAGATATTGTCTCCATGCAGGCGCTGGAAACGCGCACCTATGACCGCAAACAGGGCGACATCAAAGCCATTTTGCAGTCGGTGTTGGAGAAGAATAATGCCCGTGCAACCGCAGCGGGGTTGAGTTTCAATGTTCAACTGGATAGCGGATTGCCGTCGGTCTATGTGGAAGAAAAAACCATGTTGGATGCGTTCGAGAAAATCCTCGATAACGCAATCAAGTTCAGTGGGCAGGGTAAGGTGATTGACATCACCGCGCAGGATACTGATGGACCGGTGGTGCAGGTGATGGTGCGCGATTACGGCATCGGGATTGACTCTTCCGAACACCACAAGATTTTCCAGCGGTTCTATCAGGTGGATGGTGGGGTGAACCGCCGCTATGCCGGTACGGGCTTGGGGCTGGCGATCGTGAAAGCGGTCATCGAAGGTCATGGCGGACGCATCGGCGTGAAGAGCAAACTGGGCGAAGGCACGACCTTTGTCTTTACAGTTCCGAAGTATTCAACACTGGTACAAGGCTAATATGACTCTGAGCGATCTGCACGGTATCCTGTTCAATATGCACATCCTGTACTCGTTCATCCTCGGTATATGGGGCGCGGTGATGGCTGCTCGCAAAGAGTCCATCTCCGGTAACTACTGGGGTGCAGTTGCTACGGGTACGATACTGGCGGGGGCGGTGGCGCTGCTGGGGATTATCATGACGGTGCAGGGATTGCGGACGGCACGCACGGTCACTTACTACCTGTATATGTCGTGGTTGGTGATTATCATGCCCGGCCTGTTCTCGCTGCTGCGCGGGCGTGATGACCAGAGTGCCGCAATCGCTTTCTCGATTCTGGCTTTTTTCAACACCGCGACTTCGTTGAGCATGTTGCAGCGCGGGCTGGTCGGGCCGTGGTTTATGGAACCGGGCTAACCGTTTGTCCCCGGCGATGCAGATCATCCTCACGCATGAAAACGCCGATTTTGACGGAATAGCGGCGTTGCTGGCCGCCTCGCGCTTGTATGCCGAGGCGGCGATTGTGCTGCCTGCTCGTCTGAATCAGAACGTGACACGGTTTCTGGAGCGTTACGAAAGCCGCCTGCCCGTGACATTCATGCAACAGCGGGCAGTGCGCGGCAAAGCGGTTAGCCGCGTCATTGTGGTGGATACGCAGCGGCCTGTGCAGATCAAAGGGCTACCTGCTGATCTTCCGGTGCTTATCCTCGATCATCACCCACACGGGCGCGACTTGCCCGAACACTACAGCTTCGAGATGCAGCCAGTGGGCGCTGTAACCACATGGTTGACCGAACGTTTACAGGCGGCGGGCGTGGTGTTGTCCCCGATTGAGTGTACACTGTTGGCGCTGGGGATTTATGAGGATACGGGTGCGCTGACTTACGGCGCAACGACCCCGCGTGATTTGCGGGCGGCGGCGTGGTTGATCGAGCAGGGTGCCGACTTGGATGTGGTACGCGCCTACCTGATGCCGCCATTGAACGATGAGCAGCAGGCGCTTTTTGACCAATTGTTAGCCTCGGCAGAGACGCAGGTGATCGAAGGTTATCCGGTTATTGTGGCCTGTGCGGTTGCGCCGGAGTATGTGCCGGAGGTGAGCAGCGTGGCGCACCGCCTGCGTGATACGCTCGATCCGGCTGCGCTGTTCGTGCTGGTGGAGATGCCCGGTAATTTGCAACTGGTGGCGCGTGCCAGCGGTGAGGCGATCAATGTGGGTGATATTGCCCGCACGTTGGGCGGCGGCGGGCATGGGCGGGCGGCGGCGGCCAGTTTGCACGTTCGTCCGATGCGCGAAGTGGTGGAGCATATCTGGCGTGAACTGCATCAGCGCATCCGCCCGGTGACGCGCATTGTGGATTTGATGTCCTACGGGGCACATACGGTGGATGCGGGCATTTCGCTCTCCAAAGTGGTGCGCCGCCTGCGCCGCATCGGTCATGAGGGCTATCCGGTGGTCGAGGACGGGCGCGTTGTTGGCTTGCTCACACGGCGCGATATGGATCGGGCGGTGGAACATGGGCTGGGCGATCAGCGTGTGCGCGATGTGATGATGCACGGCTCGGTAGGGCTGCGCGCGCAGGACTCGGTCTATGCGTTGGAACAAATCGTGGTCGAAAGTGGCTGGGGGCAAATTCCGGTGTGGGATGATGGCGGTCATGTGATCGGCATCGTCACGCGCACTGACCTGATTAAACACTGGGCGCGGATTCACCCGTCTGGCGACGTACCTGTCGAAACCCGCGTGGAGCATGAACAGATCGAAGCCGTGCTGGGTGCGGGTATCCATCATCTGATCGAGGTGCTGGCGGCCTTCGCACAGGAACAGCATGTAGCGATGTATATGGTGGGTGGTGCGGTGCGGGATGTGCTGCTGGAACGCTCCAACCTCGATCTGGATTTCGTGGTCGAAGGCGACGCAATCCAGCTGGCGGAAGGGTTGCAAGCGCGGTTTGGCGGTCAGGTGAGCAGTTTTCAGCCGTTCGGCACGGCGAAATGGCGACTAAACAAGGCAGTATGCACCGCGCTCGGAATCGCAGGCGGGTTGCCAGAGACGCTGGATTTTGCCAGCGCCCGCAACGAGTTTTACGAGCATCCTACGGCGCTGCCCACTGTGTACAACGGCTCGATCAAGCTGGATTTGCTGCGGCGCGATTTCACCATCAACACGCTGGCTGTGCAGGTGAGTCCATCTGCTTCGTTCGGGCGCGTGCTGGATTTTTACGGTGGGCTGGACGATTTGCGGGCTGGCATCATCCGCGTGCTGCACAGTTTGAGCTTCGTGGACGACCCTACGCGCATCCTGCGGGCGGTGCGCTTTGAGATGCGCCTCGGCTTCCACATCGAGCCGCGCACAGCCGAATTGATCGCCAACGCTAAGCCGATGCTGGCGCGAATCACGGGTGAACGGCTGCGGAACGAGTTTGACATCCTGTTTGGCGAAGCCGAACCGGAACGTGCCTTGCTGTTGTTGCAGGAGCGCGGCCTGCTGGTGGCGATTGATCCGGTGTTTATCGTGCCCGCTATTGTGACCCGCCTGTTTCAAGCTGTGCGGGCGGGGGATACCCCTTGGGAACGTGCTTGCCCGCAAGATGCGGTGTACTGGCATGTGCTGACCGGTCTACTGACTCCGGCGGCGGCGGCGCAGTTGGGCGAACGCCTGATGATCGCCCGGACGCTGGCGGAGGCGATGGTCAGAACGGCGCGGCTGGTGGAGCAGACGGCGGCGTGGTGCGCGTCGGAACTGCGCCCTAGCCAGATCGTGCCGTACATGGAGGGGATGAGCGAGGCAGGTTTGCTGGCGGCGTGGCTGCTGCTCGATCAACAGGTAGCGCGGGAACGCATCAACCTGTACTGGACGCATTGGCAGCGCGTTCGCCCCACGCTCAACGGATATGCCCTGCGTGAACGGGGTTTACCCTCCGGGCCAGCT
>CAIVEA010000682.1 GCA_903904765.1 uncultured Chloroflexota bacterium | reverse complement strand
GATTCCACGTCAGCAGGTCAGCCGTCCACGGTTCGTTAAAGGCATCGAAATACTCTTGAATCAAGTAGTTGGGTGTGCAGGCCGCCAGTTGCAGACAGGTCGCCGTCGCCACCGGCCCGCCACTCTGGTGCGGGGCAATCCACGCGCCGTTGGCCTCCGCGATATGCGCCACCGCCAGTGTATTGCGGATGCCGCCTAACGACATCGGCTCCGGCTGCCAGATGGTCACGCCGCCGCCTTCCGCCAGCGTGAAGAAGCGCCCGATGTGGTCGAACTGTTCGCCCGTCGCCACGCGGATCGGGCATTGTGCCGCCACCTCGTTCGTCAGGCGTTCCTGTTCGGCATTGGTCGGTTCTTCCCACCAGTACAGGTTCAAATCCGCCATGCGGTGCGCCACGCGAATGGCTTCGGCGGGCGTGAAGCGGCAGTGGACATCAATCATGATCTTGAAGTCGGGGAAGCGTTGCCGGATGGCCTGTAGGATGTCGTAGGACATCTTCAAATCGGTTTCGCTGATGAAGTTGCGTGCTGTGCCGAACGGGTCAATCTTGAGCGCCTTGAAGCCCTTCTTCGCCACTTCTTCGGCAGCCGCCACGAAATGCGCCGGCGTGCGTTCGGCGCGATACCAACCGTTGGCGTAGGCTTCGATGCTGTCGTGCACTTTGCCGCCCAGCAGTTGATAAATGGGTACGCCGAGGTGCTTGCCCAGAATGTCCCAGCAGGCCACTTCCACCGCCGCCATCACCAGCCGATGAATATGCCCCGCGTCCTGAATGGTGGTGATGATCTTCTGGGCGATGGCAGTCACATCACGCGGGTCGCGCCCGATGGCGAAGTGCTTCAGTTCATGGACGCAGGCTTCGGTGGCACGGATGAACCCGTTGATGGTGGCTTCACCGAGGCCGCTGATTCCGGCATCGGTTTGCACGATCACAAACAGCCAGTTCTTCCAGCCCGCGCTGACGGTCACAGTCTCAATGCCAGTAATCTTCATGGTAAAAACATCCTTTTAAGTTGAACCTCACCCCGTTTGTCCCTCAAGGGTGGGTTATTAATCTTTCGTAGGGGCGCGACCTGCCGTGTCCGAAAATCAAGCGGACAACACAGGGGTTATCCCTCTCATCCCCTCTCCGTTTGGAGAGGGGATTAAGGGGTGAGGTCGCTTCCCCTCATGCGGGTGAGGGTACTCTAAAATCCCCACTCGAAATCGCAAATAATTTCCGGCCCGGAGTCGTGCACGATGACCGATTTTTCCATACGCGCTCCGGCCTCCCCGTTCGGGGCTTCATATGCGCCGGGTTCAATCGAGAACACCATGCCCGCCTGTATCGGCGTGTCGTCATACGGGACGAGGCGCGGATTCTCGTTGACCGCCGCACCGATCTGATGCCCCGCATAATGCCCGATGGTCAGACCGTGCTTCTGGAAGGTGGCCGCCGCCGCATGATAGGCATCACGGGCGAACTTTCCGGGGCGTAGTTGTTCGGCAGCCGCATGAAACGCTTCCCGTGCCGCCACGCCGTACAGCTTCTGCTTGGCGGTGGGTTCTACGCCGCCGCACACCATCGTATTGGTGGTATCCGACCAGTAGCCGTTCACACGGGGACTCATGTCCATCAGCGCCAGATCACCGGGTTGGGTGATGACATCCTTCGGGCCGCCGGGGTAGTTCACCATTTTGCAGCGCGTCCCCGTGACCAGTTCGCCGAACACCATCAGCGGGTGTCCGGTCATCTGTTCCATCGCATTGATGACCGCCGCCCACATCGCAAACTCGTTCTTGCCCGCTTCCCGCGTCTGACGGCGCAGTTCGGTGTGACCGGCCTTGTTGACCGCCGCCGCGAAGCGCAGCAGCCCTAGTTCGCGCTCAGTCTTGATGAGCCGCGCCGCCGAAAGCGCCGCGCCCGCCTCGATCAGTTGCACCTGCGGGAACTCGTTCATCAGCAGGCGCAGCGCCGAAGAAGGCAACGTCCGTTCTTCAATCGCCAGTTTGACCGTCCCCGATAGGCCGGCCTGCCGCAGCGCATCGCGCAGCAAGTTCAGGTAGTTCAGGCGGCTATCCACCGGAACATCCCAGTTGACCGGCTCGTAGCTGCGGACATCGAAACCGCTGCTCTGGCGCTTCGCCCCGCCCTCATACGAGTTGGTCAGCAGCAGCGCCGCCGTCGAGTCGTGACTGCCGATCAGCGCCATGACCGGCGCGGCGGCAAAGGTGGCGCTCGCGCCGAAATCCACCGGCACTTCAAAATGGCTGACGTAGGTCACATTTTCGGAGGAGGACAGCAGCGCGAAATCTGCGCCGATGGCTTTCAACTCCGCCCGTGCTTTATCCAGTTCCAGATTGCTCATCATGCACGCTTTCCGCGAAAACTCGCTTCCATGATCGGGTCGCGCTGTTCCATCCACCCTCACCCTTTATCCCTCTCCCTCAGATAGAGGGAAATAAGGCGCTGTGTAACGCTCTTACTCCCTTCGCCCTGAGGGAGAAGTGAGGTCAAATCTAGCCCTTCACTGCGCCTGCGCTCAGGCCGGCGACGATGTACCGCTGCACCATCAGGTAGAAAATGACCGGAAAAACGGAGAACATCAGGCCGCCCGCCATCAGCTTATCAATCGGCGTGTCAATCATTGAGATCATTGACCCCAACCCGACGGATGCGGTGTACAGGTGGCGGTTGCCGATCAGACTGGCGGCGAACAGGTATTCGTTCCACGCATGGAAGAAGGCCACCACGCCCACTGCCACCAGACCGGGCGCGGAAATGGGCAGCATGATCTTCCACAGCATCTTCATGCGGTTGCAACCGTCCACCAGCGCCGCATCGCGAATTTCGTTGGGGATGGTGTCGAACACGTTCTTGAGAATCCAGATGCAGATGGGCAGCACGAAGGCCGTATCCACCAGCGCCAGCGTGAGCAAGCTGTCTTTCATCTTCAGCTTGTCTATCGTGGCGTACAGTGGAATGACGATGAGCGCCTCCGGCAGCATTTGCGTCATGAGCAGCAGCAGGCCGAACATGCCCTGTCCGCGCCAGCGTTTGCCGGAGAGGGCGAACGCGCCGAGGATGGACAGCCCCAAGCAGATGACGGTGGTGATGCTGGAGAGGACGATGGAGTTGAAAATCCACACGTCCACGCGCTGGGCAGTATCTTGGCCGCTGAAAATCTCCTGAAACACATCGAAGCTGATGGCCTGCGGGAACAGCGGCGGCGGGTAGCTCAGGCTGTATTCGATGGGCTGGAATACGCTAAGCGTCATCCAGTAGACCGGGAAGGCCGTGACGATGCAGAACAGCAGCACCAGAACGTACATCGGGATGCGCCGCGTCCAATGGAACGGGTTGGCGAGAGTACGGTTGGGGGTGGGTACGGGTGCGGTAGATGTGCTCATGAAGCGGCCTCGGCTTCCTGCCGCCGTTGCAGGTAGGCGAACAAAAGGGTAATGGCGAACACCGCGACGAAACCGGCCATGCCGATGGTCGCGCCGTAGGAAAAGTCGAAGGAATTGAAGGCGGCCTTATACACCGCCACAACCAGCGTTTCGGTGGTTCGGGCTGGCCCGCCCCCGGTGGAAAGAAAGATCAGCGCGAACTGCCGGAAGGCGAAGATGCACGCCAGCACGCCCATCAGCATCAGCGTGGGGATGATTTCGGGCAGCGTGACATAACGGAAGGCCTGCCAGCGGGTCGCGCCGTCCACTTTGGCAGCCTCATAAAGTTCGGAAGGGATGGATTGGAGTACCGAGAGCGTCACCAACCCGTAGAACGGGAAGGCTTTCCACGAAGCAATAGCGATCACCAGTGGCAGCGCCAGATTGATGTCCATCATCCATTTCGGATTCTGGTCAATCGGCAAAACCCAACGCACGAACAGGTTCATCACGCCAAAACTGGGGTTAAAAATCCACATGAAGATCAATACGGTGGGCAAATCGGGGAAGGCCCACGGCAGTGTCATGATGGCACGCGCCACCGAACGCCCGCGAAAGTTCTGGTTCATCAACAGCGCGGCGATCAGCCCCGCGCCCACCGCCATCACCACCGTTCCGCCCATGAAGGTCAGGGTGACGCGCATCGAGTTCCAGAAATATTTATCCGACAGCATACGATCGTAGTTCGCCAGCCCCACCCATTTGACCGCGCTAATGCCGAACATATCGCTGGTGAAACTGGAGATGAGCTGCTGAATGATCGGGATGAGAATAAAAATCGTTTCGTAAAGAATAATCGGCAAAGCCAGCATGTAAGGCAGGTAATCGCGCCGACGACCTGCCGATGACTTTACGGCTTTGGTAGTGACCGCGGCTTGAGCAGCCATAACGTGTTCCTTCTTCAAAATACAGATAAGGACACGGAGGCCGTGTCCTTGCGGCGGGTACAAAAACTTGTCGCCCTGTCCGCAAGCCCCTTCCCCCGAAAGGGAGAAACGGGGCAAGAGGCTCGCGGAAGGGTAACTTGTATCCTCAAACAGCCTTAGGCGAACACGCGCTCCGCCAGCGCTTCGGCTTCGGACTGCGCCGCTGCCATCGCATCTTCCACCGAGCTTGCGCCCGCCAGAATTTCCTCGATGTGCGGAGTCACAACCTGACCGAGTTCGTCATTGAACAGAACAAAATCGCCGAGCACTTCCGGCACGGTGATGGCGTTGGTGGCATCGTAGCCGTCCGCCCACGTCAGAGTCTCGCGGTATTCGGGACGGATGCCGCCCTCGATGGCCGGGATCACGTCCAAGCAGCGTTCCAGCAGTTCCTGATAGTTTTCCTTCTGGTACAGCCACGCGAGGAATTCCTTCGCAGCGGCCTGCTTTTCCGGCTCGGTGTTGGCGTTGACGCAGATCGGGTGAATGCGGGTGATACCCTTGCCGCCCGGCCAGAAGGGCGCGGCGCTACGCAGGTTGCCGTACACTTCGGGGTCTTCCGCGCCGGTTTTCCAGATGTTGACGGCCGCCGAAACCACCATGTTCTGCGCGATCTTGGACGCGCCGAACATCGAGTTCGCTGTACCCACATCCGTACCCTGCGGCATAGCGTTGTCGTACATGGCCTTGTACAGCTTGATGCCGTTGATGACCGGTTCGGAGTTGAGCAGCGGCTTCTTGCCTTCCGCCCAGATGCCATCGTACAGAACCGCCCACTGCTGGAGCATGAACCACAGCGAGAAGGGTTCGGAGGCCAGATGCGGTGAGTACATGCCGAACTGGTTCGGGCGATCGGTCAGCGCGGTGGCGATTTCCAGCCAGTTGTCGAGGTCGGTGGGTTCGGTCACACCGGCCTTCTCGAACATGGCCTTGTTGTACACCAGACCGAAACGCACGGTCACGATGTCCAGACCGTTCACTTCGCCATCTTTACGCAGCATGTCCTGCGCTTTGCTCAGGGTCACGCCCGCTTTCTGGACGACATCTTCCAGCGAGGTGGTGTGGCCGGCATTCATCAAGCGCAGGAAGCCGTCCGGCGTTTCGGTGAACAGGTCGCCATCAATGCGGCCCGACTTGGCCTGAATCAGAATCTGCTGGAAGTAGTCATTTTCGCCGTAGCCCGCTTCGTTGATGTGGATGTCCGACTGAGCTTCGTGGAATTTCTGGATCATGGCACGCCATGCATCGCCACGACCGGGTTCCGTCCAGAACCACGTCAGCATGTTCAGTTCCATCTTCGACTGGCGCAGGAAAACGGGGAAGTGAATCTTGGGCATGGCAACCGAAGCAGCACCGGCAGTGGCGGCAGCGCCCATCTTCAGGAAATTACGGCGATTCAGGGTCTTATTGGTGTCGGCAGGCTTGGTCATTTTCAATCTTCTCCATAGTCAAAATATTCATCAACGAAATGGGTTTGTTGCTTAAATCACGCATCAGATTTTGCGGAACAGCACCTCCTTCTTAGCGATTGATATTGGCGGCTCAGCCCATCATGGCCGCCGGAGTTCGTTCGTGTATCCGGGGGTCAGCCTGTAGCTGCCTCCAGCGAGTAAGCATCTGTAAGCACCGTCGTCGCCTCACGAATAGAAGCGGTGCGTCCGGTGAAGGTCAGTCCCAGCGCCATCAGGCCGAGCAGCGTATCCTCCTGCGCGGGGGATAGGCGGTGGGGGACGTTGAAACGGTCACAAATCATCTGGCGCAGCACGTCCATCTTTTGCACCAGCCCGCCCGAAAACACGACCGTGTTCCACGCCTGTTCGGGCGACAGGCGGCAGGCGAAGGTGTGGTAGTTGTCGGTCATGTTCTGGAAGGCCGCCCGGAACACATGCCCCACCGTCAGTTCGTCCTCTTGCAAGCCTGTAAACGCGCCCTGATCGCCGGCGGCGCTGGCATAGAAGGCGAGGTTGGCACGCATACGCGGCGGCGGCACGGCGGCGGCAGCCTGCGCGATATAGCCCCACGAGTCCGCCAGCATCACGCCCTGCGCTGTCGCCAGTTCGGAAAGCAGGGTGACGAGGGCATTCAGCGCCCGCCCTGCGGGGATGGTCGTCACGGTGATGGCGCAGCGGTCATCGAAGTAAGGGCGCGTCTGGAAAGCCCCGAACACCGTCTGCGGCTTGAGCATACTGACCTGCGAACCCGTCGAGATGTTCAGCGAGAGTTCGTCCGGTTGGAGCAGCGCCCCAAGAATCGCGCACTGGTAATCGCCAATCGGCGTGTAACACGGGATTTTGCGCCCGTTCCAGTCCATCTCGCCCGCCACCGCGCCGTGCGGCAGCACATCGGGCAAGCGCAGTTTGGTCAGCCCCAGCTTGTACAGAATGTCGTCATGCCAAGCGAGCGTTTCCAGATTGAGCAGCCCCACCGCCATGCCGTTGGTGCTTTCGGTGACAGGTGCTGCCCCGCACAGGTTGGCAACCACAAAATCCGAAAGTGCGGCGGGGATGAGATCGCCCGCAGGCAAGCGCCCCTGCTCCGCCAGCCAGAAGAACAGTCCCACTGGCAAGCCGGGACGTAGTTCGTTGCCCGTCTGCCGGATTTCGTCCGCCGTCAGCCGCGCCTTCATCACCTCGAAGTACGTACCTGCGCCGGAGGGGTGCGCTTCTAGCACGCGCTGATCCTGCCATGTGGTCAGCATCGAACGCGCCTCGCCCTGCGCCGTCGTCCAGATGACACCGTGCATCTGCGTACACATCACGATGCCATCGCAGTCCGGCGCGGCGGGCGCAATCTCGCCCAAGACCTGCCGCACCGCCGCCATAATCGCCGTCGGATCGTATTCGCGGTACAGCGCAGGCCGTCCGGTCAGCGGCGCGGGGAAGGGAACGCGCTGAATCAGCTCCAGTTGGAGCGTGTCCAGATTCAGCACGCCAGCCTTAATGAAGGATGTCCCTAGATCAATGGCAATCAGCGACACAACACCCAATCCCCATCCAACCCCATTTTCGAGTGATAACGCCTCCCGCATCCCACTGCGGGAGGCCCGACAAACCTGCGTTTAGCGATGTGCGTTACGCAATCGCCCGTTCGACATCAATACGCCCGTCACGTACTGCCTGCCGGAAATGATCCACCGTCTGTTGCACGCCCACATCCAGCGAGCGCCACGACAACGTGCCCAGCAGCGCCTTCAGCGGCTCCATGTCCTGCGCGGCGCTCACCGCCAGCGGCGGCGGGTTATAGGTGATCTTGCCCGCCATCTCCGGCACGGCCTTGTTGATGGCTTCCACGATGGTTTCGACGGCGACGGTGTTCCCGCCCACGTCATACGCGCCAGCCTTCTCCGGGCGCACCCGCGCCGCATCTATAAAGACCTGCGCCATATCCTCGACGTGTTCCATCACAATCGTGCCGCCGAACGAAATCTGGTACGGGCGGCCAATCGCGGCAGAGAGCATGGCTTTGGTGGGCGTGGAGGTCATGCCCTGATCGCGTCCCGGCCCGTAGACCGTGTGCGGGCGCAGGCCGACGCAGTGCAGGCCGTAATCCTGCGAATAGATGCGTGCCATGCCCTCTTTAGCCTGCTTGTGAATGCCGTAGAGCGAAGTGGTCTGAAAGCCCATTCCCGGTGGGCCATAGACTGCCGCAGAACTGGCATACGATACGCCGCGAATCTGATCCATGTGGCGCTTGGCCGATTCCAGCACCACCGACATCCCCACCAGATTCACCTTCGCGCCCAGCACCGGCTCGGCGCGGACGAACGGCACTTGAAACGCCGCCAGATGGACGATGTGCGTGATGCCGTTTTCCGCCACCACGCGGTCAAACGCATCGAAATCGGTGATGTCACCCGACACAAAATGCACGTTCGCCAGCGCGTCGTCGCTCATGATGAGCGTCAGGCGGTGGTTGCTGCTGCCGAGGTCATACGTCCAGACCGGCGTTCCAGCATCCACCAATCGCTTAACCGTCCACGCGCCAATGCAGCCCAGCGCACCCGTCACTAAAAATCGTTCATCGCTCATGATTCATCCTCACACTTCAAAACCAGTAAAGCAGGTACAAGCCCGCATACGCGAGACTATACCCCGTTAAGCCTTACTGACGAGATGCTTGCGGTTTACCACTGCACGCGGCGGCTTCCCGCCCAGCACCAGCACCACGTTCAGCACCACTTCGCGCCGCAATTGCACGAACGAATCCGCCGACCAACTGGAGAGATGCGGTGTAAAAATCACGTTATCCAACTTCAGCAGCGGTTCGTCCGCCGGAACAGGCTCTTTCTCAAACACATCCAGCGCCGCGCCCGCAATGGTCTTACTGGAGAGCGCCTCGGTCAGCGCCACCTGATCTACAACCGGGCCGCGCGCCATATTGATGAGGTAGGCCGTCGGCTTCATCAGCTTGAATTGTGCCGTGCTGATGAGATGACGGGTTTCGTCGGTCAGCGGGCAGTGCAGCGTGACATAATCGGCACGTTGCAGCAAGTCGTTCAGGCTGACCTGTTCCACACCAGCAGCAGCAGCGGCTTCGGCGCTCAAGTAGGGGTCATACACCGCCACCTTCAGCCCGATAGCTTTGGCCTTCTGCACTACGATGCGCCCGATGTTGCCCATACCCACCACGCCCAGCGTTTGACCGGACAGACGGGCGGGCGGCGTGGGCGAAGGCGAACCCCATTTGCCAGCGGCCACATGGCGGTGCTGCGGCATGATCTGGCGGTTGAGCATCAGGATGAAGCTCAGGGTATGCGTACTCACTTCTTCAAGGCAGTAGTCGGGCGTGTTGCACACCGGAATGCCGTGTTCGCCAGCGGCGGCGAGGTCAATCATGTCCACGCCGATACCGTAGCGCGAGATGACTTTGCACTGCTTCAACTGCTGGAGCAGATCACGCGGAATCTGGCACCACTGCACAATCAGGCCGTCCGCGTCCAGCACATGCGGCAGGAGTTCCTGCGGGGTTTTGGCGTTCAGCCGCACCAGTTCCACATCCAGCCCGGACTGCTGAAACTCGGTTGACTCCAACTCATTTTCGGGCGAACCAAAATCGGTAATAACAACTTTGTACTTTGCCATTTTTCGATAGGTGAAGCGCCCCCAAAAGCGCCTGACTCACCCTCCCCTTTCTGTATAAATCCCCGGATAAACATCCCCACCCACCGCTGCACCTTTAACCCTCACCCGTTCATCTCCCCTTCGCCATGAGGGAGAAGGGGACGGGGGATGAGGGTCGCCCCCACCCCTACTACACTTTGCGCGGGCCGGCTGTACCCCCCGCGTTCTGTGCCAGATTGCCGCCATCCATCGGGATGATCGCGCCCGTAATCCAGTCGGACGCATCCGAACCGAGAAACAGCGCCAGCCCTTTAATATCGTCAGGCCGCCCCAAACGGCCTCGCGGGATGCCGCGCAAGAACATGGCTTCCAGCGTGGGGTCTTCGCCCATGCGCTGCTCAAGGCCGGGGTTGACCACCTGCGCGGGCAGGATGGCGTTCACACGCACACCGCGCCCACTCCATTCGGTGCTCAACTCGCGGGTCATCTGCGCCACGCCGCCCATGCCCACGCTGTACATGAAGTTGCCGCGCCCCAGCGCCGTCACCCCGCCGATAGACGACACGTTGATGATGCTGCCCTTACCCGCTGCCAGCATCCGCCGCCCCGCCTCCTGACAGGCGCAGAAGCGTGCCACCAGCAGGCCGTGAAGGATGTAGGCCATGTCGTTCAAATCCACATCTTCCGGCATCGAGAGTTTGGACGGGCCAGCGATATTCGCCAGCACATCTATCCGTCCGAACTCGGCATCCAACTGCGCGAACATGGCGCGGATTTGCTCGATGCTGGTGATGTCGGCGGTGACGGGCAACACCCGCCGCCCCATCGCACGAATCTGCGCGGCAGTCGCCTCCACGCCATCGTGGTTCATATCGCAGATCAGCAGGTCAGCGCCCGCTTCGGCATAGACCATCGCCGTCGCCCGTCCCATGCCCTGCGCCGCGCCCGTCACCAGCGCCACGCGCCCGGTCAGATCAAATAAAGGGTGCATTTGCATCGTTTCAGCCATCCTCGTTACCCATCCACCGCTTCAAATGGCAATTGCTCGATACCCACATCCTGCGCCAGTCCGGTCAGGCTATCCACCACATCTGGCGGCAAGACCATCCCCTCGCGCAGCGCCTTCTCGCGCTTCTCCCACTCGATCTCGCCGGGGAGGTAAATGCGGTCTGTGCCGGCAGCGGTGGGCGTGGCATGGATGTAATCCGACAGCCATTCCATGCGCCCCGCAAATTCCTCCGGCGACAGCATTATGCCGGCATCAATGGCGATGAACGCCTGCCCCTGATTGGCCGGCCCCGGCGGGTTGTTCGGCATGTTCGGTATCCAGCTCGGTTGTTCGCGGGTGAGCGCCGCGCCGCTAATCACGCCCGACAGCACTTCCACCAGCAACGCGAATCCGTAGCCCTTATGCGCGGCCATCGGCATCAGCGCACCGTTTTCGGGGAAGTGGTTGGGGTCGGTGGTGGGTCTGCCTTCCGCATCCACCAGCCAGCCTTCGGGGATGGATTGCCCTAGCAGCTTGGCGCGGATGATTTTGTTGGCTGCCGCCGCACTGGTGGCAATATCCAGAAAAATCGGCTTGTTCTTGCCGTTGGGGACAGCATAGGCAATCGGGTTTGTGCCCAGCACCTTGCCACGCCCGCCGGGGACGACCATATTCGGGTCGGCGTTGCACATCGCCAGCCCGATCATGCCCTGTTCGGCGGCCATCGTCGCGTAGTAGCCCGCCGCCCCGAAATGGCTGGTGTGGATCACGCCCACATAACCCATGCCGACGGTCTTGGCTTTCTGGATGGCGAGTTCCATAGCGCGGTGCGCCGTGACGAACGGGACGCTGTGATGCGCGTCCATCAGCGCCCACGCGCCGCCCTCGCGCACCACTTCGGGGTTGGCCTGCGCGTTCAACCGCCCGATGGGGAAGTTCTTCAGCAGCGGGCGTAGCTGGCGCGTGCCGTGTGTGTGTACGCCCCATGTGTCAGTCAGAACGAGGATGTGCGCGGAAAGGCGCGCATCTTCTTCGCGCAATCCATAGCGGCGCATGGCCTCGATAGCAAACTGTTCTAATACCTGCGGAGTCGTTTTTGCACTGCCCATAAAAATCTTTCTACGTAAAAATTTCAACCCTCATCCCCTGTCCCCTTCTCCCTCGTGGCGAAGGGGTACAAGAGCGTTGCCTCACGCTTTGTTCCCTCGTGGCGAAGGGGTACAAGAGCGTTGCCTCACGCT
>CAIVEA010000681.1 GCA_903904765.1 uncultured Chloroflexota bacterium | reverse complement strand
CGGCCACCGTCACCACCAGCGGGGCGACCAGCAGCGACACAAGGTTGACCACCTTAATCATCGGGTTGAGCGCCGGGCCAGCGGTGTCCTTGAACGGGTCGCCCACCGTGTCGCCCACGACGGCGGCTTTGTGCGAGTCCGAACGCTTGCCACCGTAGTTACCTTCTTCGATGTACTTTTTGGCGTTGTCCCACGCGCCGCCCGCGTTCGACATGAACACCGCCATCAACTGACCGGCGAGGATGATGCCGCCGAGGAAGCCGCCCAGCGCCGGAGCGCCCAGCAAAAAGCCCACGACTACCGGGGTCAGCACGGCAATCACGCCGATGGGCAGCAGTTCACGCTGCGCCGCCTGCGTGGAGATGCTCACAGCTTCGGCATAATCCGGTGTCTTGGTGCCTTCCATGATGCCGGGGATACGCAGTTGGCGGCGCACCACATGGATCATTTCAAAGGCGGCGCGGTTGACCGAACGGATGAGCAGGCTGCTGAACAGGAAGATCACGCCGCCGCCGATCAGGAAGCCGATGAACACAATCGGATCGGCGATGTTGATACCCTGACTGTAGACCGTCTTTTCCAGATCAATGCCGAGGCCGAGCTGTACCACGCGGGTGTCGGTCAGGAACGAGCCGAACAGCGCGACAGCGGCCAGCACTGCTGAGCCGATGGCGATACCTTTGGTGATGGCCTTGGTGGTGTTGCCGACGGCATCCAGCGAGTTCAGGATGTCGCCACCTTCGCCCTTATTTTCACCAGCCAGTTCCGCCACGCCCTGCGCGTTGTCGGAGATCGGGCCGAAAGCGTCCATTGAGACGTTGTTGCCCGTCAGGGTGAGCATACCGATGCCTGTCATGGCTACACCGTACAGCACCGCCGTGAAGGTATCCACAATCTGATGCCCTGCCGCATCCGTGACGGGGAACAAGGTATAGATGATGATGCTGGTGAGGATGCTGCCGGACAGCACGAGGATCGCCCACACGCTGCTTTCCATACCGCTGGACAGACCGCTGAGGATGGTCGTGGCGGGGCCGGTCTGGGTGCTCTTGGCGATTTCCTTTACCGGGCCGTGTTCGGTATCGGTGAAGTAGGCGGTCACGCGATCTGTCACGACGGCGAGGATGATGCCGACGACGACCGACGCGAGAGGCTGCCAGACGATGTTACCCTGATTGATGTTGCCTTCACGCATGTAGAAGGCGGTGAAGATGCCGAACATGGTGATGCTGATGACCGCCGCACTGTAGAAGCCGCGCGTGATGGCGCTGAGCGCATCTTTGCCCGTTGTGGAGCGCACCAGATAGGTGCTGATGATCGAACTCAGCACGCCGATGCCACGCACCACCAGCGGGAACACAATCCAGATCGGGGAGCGTGTGACCGTCGCCAGCGCCAGACCGAGGATCAGGCCGGACACGATGGTGACTTCGTAGCTCTCGAAGATGTCCGCCGCCATACCCGCGCAGTCGCCCACGTTGTCGCCCACGAGGTCAGCGATGACCGCCGCGTTACGCGGATCGTCTTCCGGCAGGTCTGCTTCCACCTTACCCACAAGGTCAGCGCCCACGTCCGCCGCTTTGGTGAAGATACCGCCGCCCACGCGCATGAACAGCGCCAGCAGCGTGCCGCCGAAGCCGAAGCCCAGCAGCGCATCCGGGGACGCAATGCCGAAGATGACGAAGATGACCGTGCCGCCGAACAGACCGAGGCCGTCGGTCAGCATGCCGGTGATCGTGCCGGAACGGTAGGCAATCCGCAGCGCCGCCGCATAGCCGCGCTTGGGATCAACCGCTGCCGCCGCCACGCGCACATTGCCCTGCACAGCCATGTTCATGCCGACGTAGGCCACCGCACCGGAGAACAGCGCCCCCATCAGGAACGCGCCAGCGCGCCCGATGGCGATGGTGGAGCGTGCGGTTTCGCACTTCTCAACGCCCAGTTTTACGATGGCGGCTTCTTCAGCATAGACCACCGCATTTTCCTGTAGCAAGGTCAGTTCGCCCTCGGCCAATCCCGTATTCTTGGCAGCCACATCCGCACGGATCTGGGTTGCATCCAAACTAGCGCGAGCTTCTTCGGCGACAGTGGGGCAGAAATGCTCAATTGCATACGGGGTGGGGTTGATGAGGTAGACGCTGAAGAACAGCACGACTACCAGAACGGCGATGAGAATGGCAATGATGCGGAACTGGGAGCGCAGGTAGGCGTTCGCGCCGTCCTTGATGAAGCCCCACACTTCCTGCATTTTGGCAGAGCCTTTGCTTTCGGCGAGAATCTGCCGCGTCAGCATGATCGCGTAGATAATCCCCGCAAAGGCTATCCCCATTACAATGAGGATGAGCAGATTCTCCGTACTGTTCAATGGGCGCATAAAACAAATACTCCATGTAGAGAAACAAAAATACTGAAAATTGACGTGTGTTCGCCAGTGGCGATAGTGCATCGCTGATTGTCGCACAGGCTTGTATAGTTTGCAAACTTAACTCAAACGAAATAAAGCATAATTGTTCGCTAAGGTACGGAAAGATCTGTGAAGTATTCAATACGGGAGGATGAGCGTATCAATCGCTCTGAAGCACTGATTCTATTATGGTGCTGTCCGCTTGATCCCTAAACAGCGGCGCAATATGCGCGGCAACTCTCATGAAGATGCCTTACTCATTCGCCAGCACCGCTCGATGATTGAAACCGTTAATAGCCAATTGGAGAAAATGGGTGTTCAGCGCCTT
>CAIVEA010000680.1 GCA_903904765.1 uncultured Chloroflexota bacterium | reverse complement strand
TCAACGCTGATTTCGACCATTTCCCACATGCGCTCCAGCGCCTTCTGCACAAAGTCCTTATCCAGATGCGCCACGCGGCTCTTGTCGCCGAAGTCGGCCATGCCCGCCGCCACCGCAATATCACTGGTCGTCAGATCGTTGCCACCGAACACCAGCGCCCGCGAGGTGATCTCATAGCCCACGCTCTGCGGCCCGATTTGCAGCGGGTCGGTCTTGACATGGCTGCCACCGCCCAGACCGAACGACAGCACATCCGGCATACGGAAGTTCGTCCGCACGCCGCCAATCCGCACCGCCACCGATGCTTCACGCGGGAAACCCTGCGACAGCACACCGACATCCGAAGTCGTTCCGCCGATGTCCACCACCACTGCATCCTTCAGGCCGGAGAGGAAAGCCGCGCCGCGCATACTATTGGTCGGCCCGGAAGCGAAAGTCAGCACCGGATACTTCTCCACGAAGTCGGCGCTCATCAACGTGCCGTCGTTCTGGCTGATGAAGAAGGGCGCATTGATGCCCAGCCCCGCCAGCGCGTCGCGGAAGGATTGCACAATCCGCACCGCCAGATGCGACAGGCAGGCGTTCATGATGGCAGCGTTTTCGCGTTCCAGCAGGCCGATGCGCCCGATTTCGTGCGACAGGCTGATCTTGGCGTTCGGAATGACCGAGGCCACCAGTTCCGCCGCATGGGTTTCCTGATCGGGGTTCACGGGCGAGAACACGGACGAAATGGCGATGCAATCAATCCCCGAATCGCGGATTTTGGTAGCCACTTCTTTGATTTCCGCGTCATCCAGCGCCGAAATGGGGCGGCCATCAAACTCGTAACCGCCATGCACCAGATAATATTCGCCCCCGATGGCGGCGCGCAGGTCTTCCGGCCAGTCCACAAAGGGCGGCAGCGCCGAGGTGGCGGGCAGACCGATGCGGATGATCGCCGTCCGGCTGAGCGACTTGCGCTCCACCACCGCGTTCGTGAAGTGGGTCGTCCCCAGCATCACCGCCGACACCGAGGCGGGCGAGGCTTTGGTCTGTTCGAGCAGCGCCCGCAGCACATTGGTGATGCCACTGCTGACATCTTTGGTGGTGGGCGACTTTGCCCAACCGACGACCTTGCGGCCATCCATCAACACCGCGTCAGTGTTCGTTCCACCGACATCAATACCGATTCGCATATCTCCCCCTCGATAGAGTTAAACATGATCGTAGATAAGTGCCGGACATCCGGCAGGACTTCGGATTATTTCAAGCAAAAACCCCGGAGCGCCCTGATTATATAGCCCCCCCGCGTAATCGCCAATAAAACCGGCCTCATGCACCTACACCTGTTCTTACAGGGGGTGTAATCCGCTGATGAGGGCAGCGGCGCGGTCTGGTTGCCGGATGTGCGCCGACAATGCTAGAGTCAACATTCAAGAGATATTTTGGGTGATGTAAAGCGAAGGATGGAACGAGATAGAATGGCTGAACAATCGTTGATTGAATATTTTGCAGAGGTCGAGGCATGGCGGCGAGAAATGGACGCGCAAATGCGCTCTCCCGGCCCCGGCGGGTGGCTAGCCATCGTCGGCATGTATCCGCTGGAGGAAGGCCAGAACAGCATCGGCACAGCGCCGGGGAGCGATGTCTTGCTGCCAGCGGGCGGCGCACCCGATCATCTGGGCGTGGTGGACTTCAAAGACAATCACGGCACACTGATCGTCACCACTGATGAGGAAGTCACGGTGGATGGTGTTCCCACCCGCGAGGCCAAACTGCGGAACTACTACGAGCCGGGCGGCATGTCGGTGGTGCGTGTGCGCGATGTACGCTTTGGCATTATGCAGTGGGCGAGTGACCCGTATAACATCCGCGTGTGGGATGCCAACGCCCCCAAACGCCTGAACTTTGTCGGGCGGGCATGGTATCCGATTGACACGCGCTACCGCGTCAAAGGCAAGCTGACGCGCTACCCCGATCAGCGCGGGCTGACGGTTGTGCATACCGGCGGCGACACGCAAACGCTGGTGGGCATCGGCTATGTGGATTTTGAGATGTTCGGCAGATCGTACCGCTTCGATGCGGCGGCCTCCGAAAAAGGGCCGGAATATGTATGGTTGCTGATGCGCGATACCACCGCAGGCAAAACCACCTACGGCGCGGGGCGTTTCATGATGGCGCTCACCGATGAGGACGGCAGCGTAGATATGGATTTCAACAAGTTCTACCAGCCACCGTGTGCATTCTGCGACTACACCACCTGCCCCACACCGCCGCGCAACAACGTGTTTGACTTCCCGATTGAAGCCGGGGAACGCTACCCCACCACATAACCGCCTACAAGGGTTATGCCATTTGCACAAATATCCGGGCTACTTTCTCCGAATCGTTCGCCTGCCGGGGGCATTTGCTGGTGTACCAATGCCCCCACCCCGACCTGAGCGCATAGCACGCACGGGGAAATCGCACCGATTTATCCCGAAACAGGGGCAACGATCTGTGCAAAAATCGAGTCAAGATTTTGTTGCGGCTGTTCGCAAGATGATGTTACACTCTCGCGCCATGATGGAACGCCATCTCGAAAATCCTGTTCTTTTATTCAGGGGATATAGACATGACGAAAAACAAGTTCGATCCGACGGGGAAAATACTGGCCGACTTCCGTGAAGGCCGGATGGATCGCCGTCAGTTCATGAAGTTCATGGCGGCCATGTCCGGTGGCATCGCGATGGCGGGTGTGCCGGCGATTGCCGCTGCCAAGCCTGCCCGTCGCTATGCAGCCAGCCCACTGCGCCAGCTTGAGCCGAAGGTGCTGGTGTACGGCGCTTCGCAGGATATTGCCACGCTCGATCCGTTTGATCGCACCGACTACTCGATCAACGCTACCATCCGTCAGGTCTATGATCGCCTGTTCCGCTTTGAAGGCGGCTGGCCGCAGCCGGTTGAACCCGGTCTGGTCACGGAATGGGGCGTTTCGGATGACGCGACCGAATGGACGTTCAAGATCACCGATCAGGCCAAGTTCCACGACGGCACGCCTGTGACTGCCGAATCGGTGGTGTTCTCGTATCAGCAGACCCTGCGGGCGCAGAAGCAGCGGTCCAGCCTGCTGGCCGGCTTCGTTGATGAAGCAGGCATCGTGGCGAAGGACAGCCAGACCGTTGTAATGACCCTCAAGACCCCGTATGCCAGCTTTGACCGTCTGCTGGCCTTCCTTGAGCAGCCGATTGTCAACATGGAACTGGCGAAGGCCAACGAAGTGGATGGCGACGGCGGCGGCGCATGGCTGGTGGACAAGGATGCCGGCAGCGGCCCGTTCAAGGTTTCCAACTGGCAGATCGGTTCGGTTTACGAACTGACCGCCGTTGACGATTACTGGCAGGGTTGGCCGGGCGAAAGCCATCTGTCGGGCGTGGTCTGGAAGAAGACCGAAGACCCCGGCACGCGCAAACTCGGCTTGCTCTCCGGCGAGTTCGACATGGCGGACACCATCTCCAGCAGCGACATCGAAGAGATCAACGCCAACCCGACGACGATGGCGAACGTGGGCTATGGCTTGCTGGGCGGCTACCTGAAGTACAACACGCAGGGCGGCCCGACGGCAGACCCCAACTTCCGCCGCTTCCTCGCCTACAGCTTCAACCGTCAGGCGTTCATCGATTCGCAGCAGGGCTACGTGAAGATGATGACCGGCCCGCTGCCCGAAGGTGTCCCCGGTTACGACCCGAACCTCGACCCGCAGTACAGCTACGACCCGGCGAAGGCCAAAGAATATCTGGATATGACCGAATACAAAGACGGTGGCATCAGCCTCGACTTTGTGTACGTCAGCGGTCTGGACTTTGAAGAAGCTGGCGGCTTGATCCTGCTGGACGAACTCCAGAAGTACAATATCACCCTGAACATGGTGCCGAAGAATTGGCCGGACATCGTGGGCGCTTGCACCACGCCGGAAAGCGGCCCGAATATCGCCTTCATCTTCGACCAGTTCCCGCCGCTGCCCGACACATGGCTCATCGAGAAGTATTCCAGCAAGAGCTGGGATCGTCCGACGGGTGGCAGCTTCCAGGCTTGCTCGTTCTACAAGAACGAGGAAGTGGATGCGCTGCTCGACCAACTGCGTACCACCACCGACCCGGATGCCAACGCCGCGATGGTGGCCGACATCCAGCAGAAGATTTCGGCGGACGCACCCGATATGCCGCTGTATGTGATGGCGAACGTGCTGGGCATGAACAAGCGCGTGAAGGGCTTCAACTACTTCGGCGACATCAGTGCGGACTTCTGGCGTTTGTGGATTGACGAGTCGCAGTAAACCTCGACCCTTCTGATCCCGTCAAGCATGCTCGAAGGGACGCGGCGCCACCCGCACCGTGTCCCTTCGTTCTATTAAAGGGCAGAGCTATGTTGCGTTTTATTGGCCGTCGCCTGCTGCTGACAATTCCGGTACTCATCGGGTTGTCGCTCATCACCTTCACGGTTTCGCGCATCGTCCCCGGCGATCCGGTCAAACTGGCTGCCGGTTCACAGGCACGCCCCGAACAAATCCTCAAGCTACAGGAAGAATTCGGGCTGGATCGTCCCTTACCTGAACAATACCTGCGCTATATGGGCGGGCTGCTGCAAGGCAACTGGGGCTATTCCATCAGCACCAAACGCGCCGTCGGCCCCGACCTCATCACCTATTTCACCGCCACCTTTGAGCTAACGCTGGTGTCTACGCTCATCGGCTTGCTGGTCGGCATCCCCTTAGCCATTACTTCGGCACGCTGGCGTGACCGCTGGCCTGACCACTTTTCGCGCTTCATCTCCATCGGCGCGATCAGCGTGCCGGTTTTCTGGATCGCCATCATCCTCCAGATTGTGCTGGCACAAAACCTGCGCTTGCTACCCGTCAGCGGGCGCTTCGACCCGCGCACCACCTACCCGACGGTGTACACAGGCATTCTGCTGCTGGATTCGATTATCGCGGGCAACTGGCAAGCCTTCGGCATCGGCCTACGCTACATCCTGATTCCAGCCTTCTGCCAATCGCTGCTGGTGATCGCGCTCATCACACGCCAATTGCGCGGTGATCTGCTGGACATCGTGCGGAAGGATTTCGTGCTGGTCGCCCGCGCCAACGGCATCCCGGAGCGCATGATCTGGACGCGCTACCTGATGAAAAACGCGCTCATCGCCACCATTTCCATGCTCGGCTTCTTGATCGGCTTCCAGTTGGGCGGCGCGCCCCTGATCGAGTACGTGCTGGACTGGCCGGGTATCGGGCAGTATGCGCTGAAAGCGGCGCTCCAGTTGGACTTCCAGCCCATCATGGGGTCTACGCTGTTCATCGGCTGCATCGTGGTCGCCATCAACCTGATTACCGACCTGATCTACCGTCTGGTTGACCCGCGCATCGGGTTTTCGTAAGGATATTGAACGATGACGAGTTCATCCCCCTCTCTACGCAACTGGGCTGCACGCTGGTCAGAAGAACACGCCAGCCAAATACACGAAGTCCGGCGCGGCATCTATCGTTTCAGCCGCAACCGCCTGTCCGTCATCGGCTTGAGCATGGTGATCGTGCTGCTGTTCATCGCCCTCACAGCCCCGATGTGGGTTCCCTATCCCGACGATGTGACGGGTGACGTTCACATGGATGCGCGGCTGAAGCCCCCCGGAACGGAACATCTATTCGGCACGGACGACGCGGGACGCGATGTGTTTAGCCGCACCATCATGGCGACGCGCATCTCATTTCAAGTGGGCGTGATTATCCTGATCGTCGCCATCTCCATCGGCGTGACGCTGGGCGCGATTGCCGGCTACTTCGGCGGCTGGGTGAACCAGATCATCATGCGCCTGACGGACATCATGCTCACTTTCCCCGGCATCTTTCTGGCGCTGGCCATCTCCGCCGCCTTAGGACGCGGTGTGCTGAACGCCACCCTCGCCCTGTCGGTGACGTGGTGGCCGGGCTACTGCCGCCTTGTGGAAGCGCAAATGCTCAAAATGCGCGAGGAAGATTTCGTGGCGGGGGCACATGCTATCGGCGCGAGTAACTGGCGCATCATCTTCCGCCACATCCTGCCCAACCTGCTCACCGCCATCATCGTCAAAGCCTCGATGGACTTCGGCTTCGCGGTGCTAAACCTCGCCGCGCTGGGTTTCATCGGCGTGGGCGTGCTGCCGCCGGAACCGGACTGGGGTTCGATGATCTCCGCCGGACGACGCTTCATCCCCGCCAGCTGGTGGTACTCCACCTTCCCCGGTCTGTTCATGTTCATCACTGTGCTGGCTTTCAACCTGCTGGGGGACGGCCTGCGCGACCTGCTCGACCCGAATGCGACGGTGCGCTCATGACCAACGCTCAACCGCTGGTAGACATCCGCAATCTGTATACCGAAATGGTCACGTTCGACGGCGTGGCGAAAGTGCTGAATGGCGTGAACCTGACCATCCACAAAGGTGATTTGCTCGGTCTGGTGGGCGAAACAGGCTGCGGCAAATCCGTGACCGCCATGAGCATCCCGCGCCTCGTGCCACAGCCGCCCGCCCGCTATCCGCAGGGGCAGGTGCTGTTTCGCGGTGAAGATATGCTCACCAAAAGCGGCGACGAACTGCGCGAGATGCGTGCCCGCCATATCGGAGTGGTGTTTCAAGACCCGATGACCGGCCTGAATCCAGTTTTCACCATTGAGCAGCAAATGGTGGATGCCATCCTCAGCCGCGAAAATGCGCTGCACACCACCGGCCTTGTGCGCCGCTGGATGCCCTCCAG
>CAIVEA010000679.1 GCA_903904765.1 uncultured Chloroflexota bacterium | reverse complement strand
GCGAAAGATGCGGTGGGTGCTGTCGTTCAGGAGCAGCGTGTCGCCGGTAGCCGCGGTCAAGATCGGGACACTCAGGTTTTGCAAGCCCGTCAGGTTGGCGCTGAACTGGTCGTCAGTCTGCGGGCCGATGACCGCAATCACACTGCTGCCGCTGAGGGTGGCAAGACTGTTCTGTATGTTTGGCGTGATGTCAAACGGTTGGATGACGAGTTCAAGCTGGAAGAACGTGCCGTCTGCACCACGTACACCGCCTGCTGCGTTCAGCGTATCCACTGCCAACCGTGCGCCATCGGAGAGAGGGCCACGCGGGTCGTCCAGTACACCGATTCGAAAGACTGGCATTTGGGCGCTGGTCACGCGCAATGCCAGAACGAGTACCACAAGAGCAGGGATGAAGCGTATTCGTTTAAGCATACGAGCCTCTTTTTTTAATTATTTCCTATGCCCACTTATGATTGTAACCGCTGTTATCCTGCCGACAACCGACGAAAGTCCTATTCGCAGCCCACGCGCACCTAGCGGGGGCATCTTGATTTTCACCCCTCGCATGACTATACTGCGAAAGAAATTTCGTTCCCTTCTAATGGCATGAAACGGACGTATTAAGACTTATGCAGCGCGAACGTGTCGCTGATGATGTATATGTGTTCACGAGTGACCTTTACGCACAGGTGACGGCAGGAATCGTGCTCACCAGCGAAGGGGCAGTCGTAATTGATACACTGGCCTATCCCGAAGAAACGCTCATGATGAAGCGTTTTATCGAGACACGGTTGGGCGCGCAGGTGCGCTATGTGGTAAATACGCATTTTCACGCCGATCATACCATCGGTACGTCCTTGTTTCAGGGTGCGCGGGTGATCGCTCACGCCCGCTGCCGCGAACTGCTGGACACTCGAGGACGGGTGAGTATGGAGAAGATGAAAGCCAGTTCACCTGAGATGCGCGGAATTGAACTGGTACTGCCGGATGTGACGTTTGATGGTGGTACGATGAGCCTGCACATCGGTGGCAAAACATTCCAATTCTGGCTTACTCCCGGACACAGCGCCGACTCGATGGTGTGTTTGGTGAAGGAAGATCGCATCTTGTTTGCAGCCGATACACTGATGCCGCTGCCGTATTTCGTGGATGGCAGTTATGATGATTTTGTGGCGTCATTGGAAGGGCTACGCAGCGGTAATTTTGAGAACGTGATACAGGGGCATGGCGAAATCATCTTGCGCGGCGAGATCGAGGAAAAAATTCAGAGCGATCTGGATTATTTGACGAGCCTGCGCGATGCGGTGGATCAGGCGTTGACGTTGCCTGCGCCGGATGCGGCACTGGCCGCCATCAGCCTCGAAAGCTGCGGCAAGAGCCGGATTTTGCTGAATGGTGAAGTGTCTGCGCTGCACCGCCAGAATGTAACTGCGCTGGCGGCGTTGCGCCGTGAATGGGTTCAACTGTAAAACAGCCCTGCGCCCAGAAGATCGTAATTTGTTAACAGGATGAAAGTGAAAACAAGCATGGCTGATCAGGTGTATCTGACTCCCGAAGGTCGCGCTGAACTGGAACGCGAATTGGACGAATTGCTGAATGTGAAGCGACCAGAATTGGCGCGTAAGCTGAAAGAAGCGGTGGCTGAAGGCGATCTGAAAGAGAACGCCGATTACCACGATGCCAAAGAGAAGCAGGCGTTTCTGGAAGGCCGCATTCAGTACGTAGAGAATGTGCTGCGGGCGGCGGTTCTCATCACTCACGATGGCGGCACAGAAGAAGTGCGCTTGGGGTCGGTGGTGACGATTGTGGAGGATGGCGGCGGCGAAGAAGAAACCTACGCGATTGTGGGTGCGGCGGAAGCCAACCCGCGTGAAGGCAAAATCTCGCACGAAAGCCCGATTGGTGCGGCTCTGATGGGGCATCGTAAAAACGAGAAAGTGCGCGTCAAGACCCCCGGTGGCGAGATGGTCTTTGAGATTACAGTTATCAAGTAGGTGCTGTAGACTCGATTTGAATGAAAACACCCTGCCGAGACAGGGTGTTTTTGTTTGTACAAAACCGGGTGCGTCTAGCGCCCGATGGGAGTGAAATCGCCAGCACCCTCGAACGGGTCGTTATCGGCAGTCGGCAGCGGCTTGGGCGCAACCGGCTTCAGTGGCGTGATTCCGCCCCCGTAATTCGTGGTGGGCGCAGCCGGAGCCGAGGGTGGTGTGTAGATGGGTGCAGCCGGAGCCGGAGGCAGTGGCGGCGGGGCATACGCGGGTGCTGCCGCAGCGGGAGCCGAGGGCGGCGTGTAGACGGGTGCAACCGGAGCCGGAGGCAGCGGCGGCGGGGCATACACAGGCGCTACCGCAGCCGGAATCACCGGGTCTGCGGCGGGGGCACTACCACCACTGCGCCGCCATGCTTGGATTTTGATGCTCACTTTGTCGAAATAGCTATTTGCGGGCAACGGGCCAGTGCCATAGACGACATCCATGATGGTCGCTTGCAGCACCAGTGTATTGGTTTCCAGTTGGATCATTGCGCCCGGTTTGACCACCACCAACTGACCTTTGGTTTCCAGCGTGGAACGCACTGCGGGGTCATTTGCCACAAATTCGGACACGAAAACTGAGGTTAGGGTGCGGGTGAAGTCGTCTTTATCGAACAACCACACTTCAATTGCACGCACTTTGCCGCTTTCGGTGGCGCTGTCGGAAATGACCGCGCCGCATTCACCTAAGAACTCGTCATCTTTTTTCTCGTCCTCGATGCTGAACGAGTCATCATAAGCGCGACCGGGCGCATAGGTGGACACATACGTGACGACGGGTGTGCCAAGATCGCTGACGGGAGCAGTCGCCGATTCTTTGATGATGCGCTCACGTTCGGCTTTGTCCGCTTTGATACGGCTGATTTCTGCCGCACCTACTGCATCCGAGCCGCGTGCGCCGCGCATCTTCTTGCGGATTGGTTCGATCACCATCGGGTTGATGTAGAAGCCGAATAGCAGCGAACCGACGATGAACAGGATGACGACTAGCAACGGGCCAATAATCCAGGGACGCAGCGTGCCTATGATGTTCGGACGCTGCGGCGATAGCGGTGCGCCCACCTGCGCTTCTGCTGCCAGTTCGCTGATTTCGCTCAGGCCGAGGCGATTGACGATCTCCTGCGGGTCGTCTACGCTGCGAAGAAGCGCAACGATGCTCTGCGGGAATTCTTCACTAGGTACGGCAG
>CAIVEA010000678.1 GCA_903904765.1 uncultured Chloroflexota bacterium | reverse complement strand
GAAACCCGGTGAGTTCATCTCGCTCATCGGCCCGTCAGGGTGCGGCAAATCCACGCTGCTGCGCTTGATTGCTGATTTGATCGAACCGTCCAGCGGCGATCTGAAAGTGAACGACAAGACTCCGCACCGCGCCCGCCTCGACCGTGATTATGGCATGGTGTTTCAGGCGGCCACGCTCTACGACTGGCGCACGGTGAGCAAGAATGTGCAACTGCCGCTGGAGATCATGAAGTATTCGGCGGAGCAGCGCAAAGCCCGCGCACAGGAAATGCTGGAACTGGTGGAACTGGGCAAGTTCGGCAACCACTATCCTTGGCAGTTGTCGGGGGGTATGCAGCAGCGCGTGGCGATTGCCCGTGCGCTGTCGTTCGAGCCGTCGCTGCTGCTGATGGATGAGCCGTTCGGCGCACTGGACGAGTTCACCCGCGAACGCATGAATATGGAACTGCTGCGTATCTGGGAGCGCACCAAGATTACTGTGATCTTCGTCACACACAGCATCCCCGAAGCGGTGTTCCTGTCCAGCCGCGTGGTGGTGATGTCGCCGCGTCCGGGGCGCATCACGCAGGTGGTGGATATTGACCTGCCGTATCCGCGTGTGTTTGAAACCCGCGAACAGCCGCGCTACTTCCAACTGGCGACGATGGTGCGCGAGTACCTGCGCGAAGCGCACGGAGGGTAGCCGATCATGGCGCAAGCCTCGACTCGCAGTCTGCCGGTTGTGGATGAAAAGGGATTCTGGGCGCGTTTGAGCGAAAACCTGCGCTATTATTTGCCTACCATCCTGATCGCGGTCAGCGTGCTGGTGATCTGGGAACTGGTGGTGCGGGTATTCAACATTCAGCAGTTTTTGCTGCCGCGCCCGACCGCCATCCTTGAGGAGTTCCTGAACGAAATCCGGCAGGCCACTTCCCCCGGCGAAGGCTCGATCCTGTTTCAGGCGGGCGGCGCGACGCTGTATTCGGCGGTGGGCGGGTTTGCGCTGGGCTGCGGCGCGGGGATTTTCGTGGCGCTGGCGACGGCGCGCTGGACGATCATCAGTCAGGCGCTGATGCCCTTCGCGGTGGCGGCCAATTCCGTGCCGATCATCGCTTTCGCGCCCATCATGAACAACTGGTTCGGCCTGACCAATCCGGCTTCTAAGATGGCGATTGTGGCGATCATCGTGTTCTTCCCAACCATGATTAACACCGTGCGCGGCCTGACAATGGTCGAACCGCGCCAACTGGAATTGATGCACTCTTACGCGGCCAGCCCGTGGAAAATCCTGCGGGCGCTGCGGATACCGAATGCGCTGCCGTACATTCTGAGCGCGATGCGCGTGGCGAGCGCCCTGAGCGTGATCGGCGCGGTGGTGGCCGAGTTCTTCGGCGGGCCACGCGCCACGATTGGCGTGTACATCACGCAGGAAGCCGCTGGCTTCAACTTCGCCCGCGCATGGACGGGCATTATCATGGCCTCGATCATCGGCATCTCGTTCTATGTGGCGGTGATCGTGGCGGAACGCTGG
>CAIVEA010000677.1 GCA_903904765.1 uncultured Chloroflexota bacterium | reverse complement strand
GGATGGCAGGGAAGTGTTCCGATCTACGGGTAGCGGTCAATTAGCCGATGTCATCGTGTCCGCGCTCGGTCTGGACACTTTCAAGAACATGGTCGAAATCGAAAGCGACGACAGCGAGCGCGAAGTCCGCCGTTCCATCCGTGTTTTTGGCTACAGTTCTGTCCCCAACCACCACCGTGCCGACCGCAACCAGATCACGCTGTTCATCAACGGGCGCTGGATTCAGGACACCCGCCTCGCTTATGCCGTCACACAGGCTTATCATACCTTCCTGATGACAGGCCGCTACCCGATTGCCGTCCTGATGATCTACCTCCCGCCCGAAGAAGTGGATGTGAACGTCCACCCCACCAAAGCCGAAGTCCGCTTCCGCGATCAAGATTCGCTGTTTGTAGCCGTCCAGAAAGCCGTACGCCGTGCGCTCGTTGATCTGGCACAAACCCCCGCCATGCGCGGGCGCGTGGACGGCCTGCCGTGGAGTCCCCACGAGGCCAGCACATGGGAACCTCGAACGCCAGCAGAAACCGAACAACTCGGCCTATCGCTGGATTTACAGGACAGCGGTCAGCACACCCGCACCCCGCTATACCGCGATTCGCAACCGCCCCTTGCCCCCACTGAAATACCCAGTGGGCCGGGTGCGCCCCTCAAACCGCGCACGCTGCCCATCCTGCGCGTGGTCGGGCAGATCGGCGCAACCTATATCGTGGCGGAAGGGCCAGCCGGCATGTACCTGATTGACCAGCACGCCGCCCACGAGCGCATCCTGTACGAGCAGTTCATGGAAGCCCACGCCCGCCAAGCGCCGGCCTCGCAATATGCACTCACCGCACAGACCATTCATCTGCCGCCCACCGAGTCGGCGCTGCTCTCTGAGAGTATGGAAGCTCTCGCCCATGTGGGATTCGCCATCGAGCCATTCGGACCCAACACCTTCATCATTCGCGCTGTGCCAGCCTTACTCGCCAACCAGTCGCCGCAGGACGTGATTAACGCCATTCTGGGTGATCTGGAAGCAGGTGCAAAGCCCGGTCACGCAGCCATTGAGGATAAGATCGTGACCCGCGTCTGCAAGCAGGCGGCCATTAAAGCCGGACAGATTCTGAGCGCCGATGAAATGCAATCGCTCATCCGGCAGCTTGAACGCTGTCAGTCACCGCAGACCTGTCCGCATGGGCGGCCTACCATGCTGCACATGACCAGCGATCAGCTCGCCCGCGAATTTGGTCGCCTCGGTTGACCGCGCTCTATCGACTCGCCCATGTGAACGTGCGGATTTCCGGGTTGCCGCCCACTTGCCGGTAAATCCCCTGCTCGTTCTTCGTCACCACGCGCACCGTCCAGTTCATCATGTGCGCCGTCCCATCCGTCGGAATCAGGCTATCCGGCAGCGGGAACGACGTGTTTTGCGTGATGGCGCGGAACACCTGCGAGGTTGTGGTGTCGGTCACTTCCACCAGATAATATTCCGTCGGTTGCAACACGCCCACGCTCACCCATTGCAGCGTGAACACCCCGCCCGGCGCACTCGCGCCCTGCGGCGGGAACACCAGCAGCGGCGGCGCATAGGTCGGTGTGGCCGTAGGCGTTTCGTTGCCCGAAGGCGTGGGGGAGAGCGTCGGCGTAGGTGTGGGCGCGGGCAGGTTGATGCTCTGCCCCACCACCAGCGGCACATTACAGCCCGGCCCGCCGCCGGGGAACTCGAAGTTGCACGAGAAAAAGTCCAGATCGGGATTCAGCACCGCAATCTGTTCCAGCGTGACATTGTTCTCCAATGCAATCGCAATGATCGTGTCATTCGGCTGCACCACATACTGATTGATCGTCGTGTTAGCTGGCAGCACCACATTCGGCGTGGAAGCCGCCAGCG
>CAIVEA010000676.1 GCA_903904765.1 uncultured Chloroflexota bacterium | reverse complement strand
GCTTGTTTTCTTCACCCACTGGTATAGTTTTCGTAGGTTCATTTGGCTCTCCTTTCTTTTGTGGTGATTGAAAGTTTGCCAAATGAACCTTACTTTTTTTAGTGTCGCCCCCTCAGCCCATACATGGAGAAAGGGGAGGAAACGAGGGATGCTCAATCATTCGATAGGAAATAAAAACAGGGGATGTGAGTCCCCTGTTTTTGTTGTGCGGTCAGGCTTACGCGCCGTACTTGGCGAGGCGGTTGGCGTGTGCCAGCGCCAGCGGCATCAGGTCGGCGGCGGGGAACTGCCCCAGCGCGCCCGTCATGCACTCGCGTTCGCCGAAGGATTGCGCCCGATCCGGCATGTGCGTTCCCGGCGCGTGTAGCAACGTGGGGACGGGATGCCAGCTATGCGCTTTGTAGGTGGCGGGGGTGGAGTGGTCGCCCGTGATGATGAGGACGGCGGGGTTGAGCGCCGTCAGGATGGGCAGCGCCGCGTCCACTTCTTCGATGACCGCCACTTTCGCGTCGAAGTTGCCATCTTCGCCCCGGCTGTCGGTGTACTTGATGTGGCAGAATACGAAATCGTAGTCATTCCAGATGGAAGCTACGCGCTTGAATTCATCGGCGGGGTGGTCGTGGCTGTCGGTTTCGATGATATCCATGCCCACCAGCCGCGCCACACCCTTGTACATCGGGTACACGGCGACGGCGGCGGCCTTCAGTTTGTACACCTCGGAATACTTGGGCAGCCCCGGCTCCATCGCAAAGCCGCGCAGCGTGACCATGTTAGCGGGTTCTTGCCCCTTCAGCACTTTTGCCGCTTCTTCCAACCACTGATTGACCAGTTTGGCGGTGTATTCGGCTTCCGGCTTCAGAGCGCGGGCGGGCAGCGTCTTTGCGCCCGTCACCTGCGGATCGGTGTCGGCAATCGCGCCGTTCAGCCCTGCGCCGCGCAGCAGCACCGCAAAACGGTAGTCCTGCACCGCTTCAACGGTGATGTCCACGCCGGGGATGGTGATCTTCTTGAGCAGTTCGACGCGCTTCGCGCCTTCTTCGGTGGGGATGCGTCCGGCGCGGCGGTCAGTAATCAGGCCGTTGCCATCCACCGTGCAGAAGTTACCGCGAATCGCCACATCACCCGGCTTGACTTCGATGCCGATGCCGGTGGCTTCCAGCACGCCGCGCCCGATTTCGTAGTGCAGCGGGTCATACCCGAACAGGCCGAGATGCGCCGGGCCGCTGCCGGGGGCGATGCCGCGTGCCACCGGAATGCTCAAACCGCAGCTGCCAGCCTTCGCCAGCGCGTCCATGTTGGGGGTGCGGGCAGCTTCCAGTTCGGTCAGCCCATCGGAAGGACGCGGCAGACCGCCCAGCCCATCCATCACCAGCATAATGATTTTGCCGCCGCTGTCGTGCGCTAGACGGCTGATGAGATCAAAGTTCGCCATTTGGGTTATACCCCTCTCATTCGTGATCGAATCTGCGCTATCGTTTTAACGCCGCATACGGGGCATGTCAAGCGCCGGATCAGTCTATCCTGACCGATGTGAACAGGGTAGTATTGCGGTAGACAAGCGATAGGAAATGAGGGTGTCTATGTTCCGGTCAGGTTGGCTGCTGCTGGCGGCGCTGTGGATGATCGCGGGGGTGCTGCCGTTGGCGGCGCAGGATGCCGCGCTGCTGGACGAGTGCCTGCGCCTGCTGCCGGCTGACCGCCCGCAGCCCACCGGAGCAGATGCGCCCACATTGCGCTTCGTAGCGCCCACTACGCCGCAGGTGATCGGGACGGCGGTGCTGCTCACCATCGAAACGACCCATTTCGACATCCCCGCCGAGGGGCGGCACTGGCATTTGTGGGTGAATGGTCAGCTTCAGGGCATGGTGTATCAGCCGGACGCGATCATTGACCTCAAACCGGGCGAGTATGTCATTTGTGCATCACTGGGCAACACCGACCACGCCGACATCGGCACGCCGGCAGGTCTACGGCTGACGGTGCAGGCGGCTGCCCCCGGTGCTGCGCCCACGCTCCCCGTCGCCCGTGAAGCTGCCGTTGTGCAGGCTGAACCCACGTTGGGCGCAGGACAGATCGCGCTGCTGGTCGTGGGGGCGCTGGCGGCGGCCTTCGGCGGCTGGTGGATGGGCGCACGCTTGGGCAAGCGGAAAGCGATTGTGCGTCCGCCAAAGGGCGATTAGAGTTGAATCTGAATAGAGATGATGCGAGGTGGTCATCATGGCGCTGCATATCCCCGATTCAATCCACATCCCCCTTCCGCTAGAGGCCATTCGCGCCTTTTGCCAGCAATGGGGCATTGTGGAATTTGCGCTGTTTGGGTCGGTGCTGCGCGAAGATTTCAAGCCGCAAAGTGATGTAGATGTGCTGGTGCAGTTCCGTGACGATGTGGACTATTCGCTGCGCGACCTGATTCAAATGGGCGATGAACTGGAGGCGCTGTTTGGCCGTCCGGTGGATTTGATTGATCGTCAGACGATTGAGGAGAGCTTGAACTACATCCGGCGCGAGATCATCCTCAACAGTCGGCAGGTGATTTATGCCGATGCACACGCAGACGCTTGAACGTGATTTGGGCGGTGGTGCAGACCGACATCCCCGATCTGCTCCTCCAATTGAATGCTGTTATCCCGCCGCCCAAAATCAATGGGGATAGTTAGCCCTTCATCGAGTCGAGGATTTGTTGCCGCACGCGGTCATATTCCTCCTGCGAGATCAACCCCGCCTGCCGCGCCTGTTCCAACTGCTTCAACCGTACCGTGAGCGCGTCCGTGCCGGTCTGCCCGGCCTGTGTTTTCATCTGCGCCACCTGCTTCGAGTCCGGTGATACCTGTATCGTCTGGTTGCCCACGCGGATCACATCCCCCGCGTTCATGCCGCCCAGCACGATTTGCGGTTGCCGCCGTCCCCGCCCGTTGATAATCGCGCCAATCACCAGCAGCGCCACGCCGCCCATCGTCAGCCCCGTCCACATGAAGCTAGAGCCGATCGCGCCGAAGATATTCCCGAAGATGCCGGAAATCTGCCCCATCATGTTGTTGGCATAGTCTCCGGTCACTTCGCGGCGGTTGCCCCCCGAATCCACGCAGAACAGGCGAACGCCCTGCACATACCCCTGACCGGGCTTGTATTGCGAAACGCCGCTGGTGTCCTGTTCCAGCGTTTCGCCCGTTTTGCACAGGTCGGCGGCATTCGGGAGCATCGCCCCCACATTCGGCATGATATTCTGAAGCGAACCCATGCCGCGCAACACATTCCCACCAATGCCCACCACCAGCGCGATCACTCCCAAAAACATCAACAAGCGTCCCATGATTGCATTCCCCATCCATACGAAGTAGACAAGTTGACTATAGAAAGAATATGAAATGGGTGCAACCCGTATCTTTAGGGGGTGAGGGTTGCTGTTTAGCCATGACTAGACGCTGACGCAAACTGTGTGTAGAATAAAGGTGCGTTCGGGGCGTGGCGCAGTCTGGTAGCGCGCTTGTTTTGGGTACAAGAGGCCATGGGTTCGAATCCCGTCGCCCCGACTAGCAGCAACGTGCGGGCATAGTGTAGTGGTAACACACGACCCTTCCAAGGTCTTATCTCGGGTTCGAATCCCGATGCCCGCTATTTTTCTTACACAACCGGGCGCATAGCTCAACGGCAGAGCTGACGGCTCATAACTGTTAGGTTCTAGGTTCGAATCCTAGTGCGCCCACACTGCAACACCCTCGTATTCAAAAATCCGGCTATCATGCCGGATTTTGATTCTGGTCGCCTGTCTCAACAGCCTGTGAGCAATGTGGGATTATGGGCGGGCGAGAAAATGCAGCACATCGCCGCGTGTGTTCAGCAGCGCATGACCCGCCCCCGCAATCAGCTTCATCGTCAGGTCGGGCAGCAGGCCGCGCAAACGGGCTTCGATGGCGTTCAGATCGCGCATCACATCCTTCGTGCCGCCCAGCAGCAACACCGGCATCGTCAGTCGGCGCAGTTCGTCATCTGTGAACAACGGTAGCACGCCCAGACGCGGTTTGTAGTGGCGGGTGACATCAATCACCATCTCTTTCACGCCGTCGGGAACGGGCTGATCGCCAAACAACGCATCCACCATCCGGCTGATGCCCCACTGTCCCAGCATCATCAATGGAATAGCCTTGAGCAAGAACGACTTGCGATCGGGAACGACCCCGCCCGGCGACATCAGGACGAGCCTGTGTACGCGCTCAGGATGGGCGACGGCGAATTTCAGCGCCGTCCATGCCCCCTGCGAAATGCCCGCCAGTGTCACGCGCTCAACGCCCAGCCCGTCCAGCACATCCTCCAGCCATTCCGCGAAAGCCGACCCTTCCCATGCGGGACGGTTGGGTGCGCTCCGGCCTGCCTCCCCCGGCAGATCTACTGCATACAGGCGGTAGTTGCGGCTGTAGTCGCCCGCATCTGCCGACCAGATCGCAGAGTTGCTGCCCGCGCCATGCAGCAGCAGCAGCGGCGGCGCGTCTGCCTGCCCGCTGGCGACCACAAATGCTTCGCCGTGCCGGGTGGGAATGCAGCGCGTGTCATAGGGTGCTGACCAGTTTTGCAGCGCCTGATCGTAAATCGCCCGCACAACCTGTTCGCCCGCAGGGGTTTTATACAGGGGTGACGGTGACAGACTCATGATGTGTCCTCCTCACGGTTATTCAACCGTTTTTGAGTTCCTGCCGCAGAGCGCGAATCCAATCCAGATCAAGCTGGTAATGCGCCAGCCCTTGCGCGGCCACACGTTCGCGCAGCGCAGTCGTAGGCTGCTGGCGGCGCATCTTTTCGCGCAGCAGCGCCATATACGCCTCCAGTTCTTCTTCGCAGCGTGCCAGCAGGTCGCTAACCGCCTGCGGTGTGGCCTGATCTGCCCACTGCAAGCGCACCAGCAGATCGTTGCGGAATTGCGGCATTTCGGGCAGGGAAACGACCCATTCCCGCAGTGTTGCCCGTCCTGTGTCGGTCAGGCTGTAAATCTTGCGCGGCGGACGGTTGTCCTGCTGCACGGTTTCAATCGTGACCTGCGCTTCCTGATGCAGT
>CAIVEA010000675.1 GCA_903904765.1 uncultured Chloroflexota bacterium | reverse complement strand
GTAGGTTTTTTGCGGGACAACCCTCATTCCCTGCCCCTTCGCCCTGAAGGCGAAGGGGAGTAAGACCAACAGATGCGTCTTTCACCCCTCTCTATAGCGGTACTCCGCGTCATGGAGAGGGGACTGAGGGGTGAGGTTTCTTCGTATTACACCCTTCGCCATGAGGGAGAAGGGCCGGGGATGAGGGTTTCGCCCTAGCAGGTCAGCTTGGTCGGCACTCGCGCCTCTGCCCAGCGGCGCTGAAATTCCAGCGTGTACAGCGCCGCCAGATCGGGATCGGAGATGATGAGCAGGTTCTCGTCATTGTTGTTGGTGGCGTTGCTTGAAATGTTGAACGACCCCATGATGACCGTCGTCCCATCTACGATGAACACCTTATGATGCAGGATGAACGAGTTGCCGTCCTGCCGTGCTTCCAGCCCCGCGCAGTACAGCGTCCGCAATTCGCTGGACGTGGTTTCGCTGCCCGTCGTCTCCCAGATGCCCTGAAAACTCACGCCCGCACTGGCACGGTCAAGGATGGCTTTGGCGGCATCATAGTCGGTGAACGAGAAGTTCATGGACAGGATGGACTTCTGCGCCTGACTGAGCGCCGTCACCAGCGGGGTTAGCACCTTGTCCTCCGGCGAGAAGTAGACCTGCAACGGGATGCCGTTCTGCGAGAACACCGGGAAGGGCGTATTGGCAGGCGAACGGGGGCCGAACTTCTTGTCGTTGAACATCTCGTTAAATTCGGTCTGATAGTTCTCCACCGTCCGCTGCGAACGCAGCAGCAGCGCATTATTGTTGTTGCGGTAGGTGTCGTTCACGGTGTAATTCCACGATCCGGTCAGCAAATACTGGCTGTCGAAGATCATGAACTTGTTGTGCATCAGGGCGCTGCGGCCATCATCCACCACCGGAATGCCAGCCTCCACAAAGCGCGCCAGCGAGGTATCCGCCGTGTCCTGCGTGCCGTGTACGTTATCCGTCACCACACGCACCGTCACACCACGCGCCTTCGCCCGCAGGATGGCCTGCGTCAGCACTTCGTTGTTGAACTCGAAGGCCGCAATATCCAGCGTGTTCTGGGTGTTGTCAATCATCTGCTCGAACGGCACATCAATCCCGCCGACATAAGTCGAGGGGTCGCGGCTACCCGTCGGCGCGGTGAACCACACCGTCCAGAAGCCCTTCTGACCGCCCCAACCGAGCGCCGTCGTCAGCGGGGTCACGCCAGCCGGGAAACCGGGAATAGCCGAAGCACTGGTGGCGCTGGCAGCAGATGTGGGGGTTTTGCCCGCGCTGGGCGTGTTCACTACAGCCGCAGTGGTGGACGGCATCGTCGTCGGCGGCACAACCGGCGGCGGTTCGACTTCGCAACTGGTGAGCAAAAAGCTGATCGCGCAGATGAACAGGAACACCTGCACGCGAGAAAGTTTCATCATGGCTCATCCTCCGTATACGCGGATGACCAATCCGCCGTTTCCGGGTCACCGTCAGGGGCATTATTCACAGCAGGAGCATCATTCATCATAGGCGCAACCGCGCCCACGCGCAGCGCCGCCGTCAGCGCGTTGACCGCCTCCACGCCGCTGAGGGGCGCGGCAGTTTGGGCGCTCAATCCGGCCGTCGGGTCGAGCGACAGGCCAGCAGCAGGTGCGGCGGCCAGCGCCTCGTTCAGCGCGGCCTGCGTCTGGTCGGGCGGGGCATAGCTGCTCAGGCCGATGTAGCGGTTGATCTTGGTCAGCAAAGCGCGAAACGCCTGCGCCTGTGCATCGAAGGCGGCCTCGTCCGGCGCACCTGCCGCCAGCACGGGTAACTGCGCTTCAGCCCATGTCAGCAGGACGCTGGCCTCGTCGTCAGTCATATCTTCGCGTAAACCGGGGTCTTCGTACAGCGCCCGCAGCGCCTGTTCCAGATCAGCCATACCCTCCCCTTTCGTTCATCCCCGCCGCATTATACTCGCCCCAATACGGCGCGTAAAACGGTGTGAGATGTTATGCTTCATGCACAACATCGGACAGGCTGAATAGGTGGAAGGGGATGGTCGGAGTATGGCGGAGACACTGCGCGACAGGCTGCGGCGCTGGCGCTTCAATATGCTGCCCTCGTACCGGGGGACGGGCGGCTGGATCACCTATCTGGCGGCGGATTGGCGTGAAGTACACGTCAAAGTGCCACTCAACCTGTGGACGCGCAATTATGTAGGGACAACGTTTTGCGGCAGCCTGTACGCCGCCGTCGCCCCCTTCTACATGGCGATGATCGCCCTCAATCTGGGGACGCAGTTCTTGGTATGGGACAAGAACGTGACGATCCACTTCCTCAAGCCGGGGCGCTCCACGTTATACGCCCGCTTCAAGTTGGAAACGGACACACTGGCGGCGATTCAGGCTGATCTGGAAGCCAAACGCAGCACCGAGCATGTGTTCCCGATTGTGCTGGCAGACGCGGACGGCGTGCCGCACGTCACCTTCGAGGAGACGATCTACATTCGCCGCCAGCGCGGGCATAGTGATTGATTCGCTCAGGTCGCGGTCTTTCGTTGGAAGATTCTGGGCTTGAAGGCCACGAACGCCACACCGAGCAGAATGACGGGCAGCGCCAGCACGGTGCTGGCGCTCACCTGCTCCCCCGCCAGCACCCCGCCCAGCAGCAGCGCAATGGCCGGATTGACGAAGGCATAACTGGTCGCCAGCGTGGGCGAAACCGTTTTGAGCAGGTAGGCGTAGGCCGAAAGCGCGGCCAGTGAGCCGAAGGTGGTCAGGTAGGCCAGCGCAAGCAGGGCACTAGAGGTGGGCGCGGCAGAGATGCGTTCCCCGCGCAACAGCCCCAGCGCCACCAGCACCACCCCGCCGCACAGCATTTCGGCGGCGCTGCCCATCGTGCCATCCGGCATATCCAGATGCTTGCTCCACACCGACCCCAAGCCCCAGCTTATGGTTGCGAACACCATCAGCCCCACGCCAAGCGGGTTGGCCTGCAAATTGCTCTCCAGACCGAGCAGCAGCACGCCGCCAATGCCCAGCGCCACGCCAATCCATTCGGTGCGGGCGGGGACGTATTTCCAGAACATGCTGATGAGCATCGCCCACAGCGGCGAAGTGGCGACCAGCGTGGCCGCCATGCCGGAGGACACGGTTTGCTCCGCCAGCGCCACGCTGCCCATGCCGCCCACCAGCAGCAGCACCCCCACGATTCCCGCGCTGCGCCACTGGCTGCGGTTGGGCGTGGGACTCCCTCTCAGCTTCAGGAAGGCGAACAACAGCGCGCCTGCCACTACGAAGCGAATGCCCATCATCAGATGCGGCGGGAAACTTTCGAGGGCGAACCGTATGGCGAGATAGGTCGTCCCCCAGATGATATACACCGTAAGCAGCGACACCACAATCCAGAAGCGGCGATCAAAACGGGATGCGGGATGAGCCGGAGTTGCCATACAAATTTTCCTTTAGCACAGGCGATGGTCAGGCGGCGGGGTCGCTCTGTTGCACAACACGCGGTTTGAGCGCCACGAACGCCACGCCCAGCAGGATGACCGGCAGCGCCAGTAGCGTACTGGTGCTGACGTGTTCCCCCGCCAGCGCCGCGCCCAGCAGCAGCGCAATGGCAGGATTGACGAAGGCGTAGCTGGTCGCCAGCGTGGGCGATACGGTTTTGAGCAGATAGGTATAGGCCGACAGCGCCAGCAGCGAACCGAACGTGATGAGGTAGACCAGTGCGATGACGGCGGTAGGCGTGGGCGCGGCGGTCATGTGTTCCCCGCGCAGCAGCGACAGCACCATCAGCACTGCGCCGCCGCACAGCATTTCGGTAGCGTTCAGCATCGTACCATCGGGCATGTCCAGATGCTTGCTCAATACCGAACCACCCGCCCAGCTAATGGTCGAGAACAGGACGAGCGCCATGCCGAGGGGGTTGGCCTGCAAATTACCTTCCAGACTGAGCATCAGCACGCCGCCGATGCCCAGCGCCACGCCAATCCATTCGGTGCGGGCGGGGGCATAGCGCCAGAACATGCTGATGAGCATCGCCCACAGTGGCGCGGTGGATGACAGGGTGGCCGCCAGACCGGAGGACACGGTTTGCTCCGCCAGCGCCACGCTGCCCGTCCCGCACACCATCATAATGAACCCCACCAGCGTGGCGTTGCGCCATTGCTTGCGGGTGGGCACGGGGCGACCATTCAAGCGCAGGATGACGAACAGCACCCCGCCCGCCGTCATAAACCGGATGCCGAGCATCAGGTAAGGCGGGAAGCTCTCGATGGCGAAGCGGATGCCGAGGTAGGTGGTACTCCAGATGATGTACAGCGTGAGCAGCGACAACGCAATCCAAACGCGGCGATCCAGCCGGAAACCGGCGTTGAGTGTGATGTCTGCTGGCGTTGCCACAGGCGCTCCTCATCTCTGTCCCGAATAAAGGGGGATGCCTGATTGTAGACGGCGCACGAACGAATGGATAGAGGGCGGTCACTCCCCGCCGCAATCCCCTGTCCACCACACCGCCTCGGTTTCGGGCGGGAACGGTTGACCGGGCGGCACAGGGCTGGTACTCCGCATACGGATTTCGACGGTACGCACATCGGGATAGGTGCGACATGCCCACTCGCCCCACCCGCGCAGCAACGCGCTATCCGGCCCTGCCCGTACCAGATTCTCCTCGAATTTCGGCCAGCGGGCATCAGGGCCAATCCACCAGCGCGGGCGCACAACCCCCGGCGCGAGTCCGGTACGCAAGTCGCGGGCTATGCCATCCGCGCCTGTGCCAACCAGCACAAACCACACATCCCCCGCCAGCGGGTCAGGCGCGAACATGCTCCAGTTCTGCCACAGTTCCAGCGTTTGCAGGGTCTTTTCCAGCGGCGGCGGGATGGGCGCAATTTGCAACGTGGCGGCCATCCCCGGATCGTTCTGCAAATTGATCCACACCACGCATACGAAGGCCGTCAGCAGCGCGGCACTTTGCAGCCCCCGGCGTATGCCCACCCCCGCGCCGCGCACCAGCGCCGCCAGCACCCCACCGCAACCACCCGGCAGCACGTCCGCTGTCGCAACAGGATGCGTCCATCCCAAGCGCCGTTCCAGCGCGTCCAACCAGCGCGAGTCGAGCAGCGTGATATAGCTGAGGAGCATGATGATCGGGAAGTTGGGGACGTTCATGGTCAGGGCGATACCGAGGTGCATCCCAGCGCCCGCCAGCAGCCCTAATGCCCGCAAATAGGGCTGTGCGAAGGGCGCGAACACCAGCAGCGTCCATCCGGCCTCGATCAGCAGCGTGAGGTGCGTAATCAGGCGCAGCAGGTCGGGCGCGGCGTTCGCCAGCAACCAATCGCCCGTCGGGAAGGTGTGCATCCGCGCTTGCAGCGCCAGATAGACCGCGCTGCCTCCCGCCCACGTCAGCCCTTCCATCTTAATCAGCGCGGTGAACAGGTAGATGAGGACGATTTGCGCGTGGAACAACCTGCCCGGCAGCGCTGCCATTTGCGGTGGACGCGGGTTGCGGCGCGAGTCCAGCGCGTAGGCCGCGCCCATCGGGATGAACAGACTCCAAAAACCGAAGGCCGCTTGCGCCATATCCGCGCCGGAGGCCACGAACGGGTCGCGCTGCATGACCGAGATCAGGCACACAAAATTGAGCAGCGCCATCCAGCGGGTGCGCCAACCGAGCGTCAGCCCCAGCGCCACCAGCACCCACACCACGAAGAACAGTAGCAGCGCGGCATCCGGCAGTGACCCCAGCAGCACCGGACGGTCAAAGCCCATCGCCCGTAGCACCGACATCGGCACAGCGCCGCTTTCGCTATAAAAGAAGGTCGTCAGCGGCAGGTGATAGAGCGCCTCTTTGAGCATCAGCAGGCCGAAGCCGATGCGAAACAGCGCAAAGGGACGCGCATCCATCGTGCCGAACCAGTAGGCGGGGTGCAGCAGGTTATACTCGCGGGGGAACAGCGTCCGGCGGTTATGCGCCGCGTGTGACCGCATAGGCCGCCTCCGCCAGCAGCGGAATCATCTCCCCGAAGGACGCGAAACGGGCATCCTGTGTTTGCCCGTGCTGGTAACGGGCGTAGATTTGCGCCACGATCACCACCAGACGGAACAGGCCAAGCGCGTGGTAAAAAGGAATGGCGCTCACATCGCGCTGGCTGCGTTCGGCATAACGCGCCACCAGTTCGGCGCGACTGAGGAAGCGCGAATCGCCCAGCGGCATGGTGGCGGTGCGGTGCAGCGAAGGCGGGTCATCCGGCTGTGACCAGTAGGTGAGCAGCGCCCCCACATCCATCAGCGGGTCGCCCAGCGTACACATATCCCAATCGAAAATGGCGACCACCCGCCCCGGATCGTCCGCCGCCAGCATCACGTTATCCAGTTTGTAGTCGTTATGCACCAGTGTGGGCGTGCTGGCAGGTGGTAAATGATCGTGCAGCCAACCGTAGACCGCCTCCATGTGCGGCAGCGCGGCGGGGCGGGCATTGTGCCAGCGTCCGTACCAGCCCTCGATTTGCCGTTCGAGGAATCCGGCAGGCTTGCCGAGAGTCTCCAGTCCTAGCGCGTGATAATCCACCTGATGCAAATCCGCCAGCGCGTCCACCAGCGCCTCGCTCATACGGCGGGGGGCATCCGGCAGCGCGGCATACTCCGGCGGGAGCAACTGGCGCACCACCAGCCCGCGCCGCCGTTCCATGATGAGGAAGGGCGCACCGATCACCGTCGGGTCGTCGCAATAGAGGTACGCGCGGGGGGCGGTGGGCAGCGCCGCATGCAGCGCCGACAGGACGCGGAACTCGCGCCCCATATCGTGCGCGGAAGGCACGACTGGCCCCAGCGGAGGCCGCCGCAGCACATATTCCTGCCCACCGAAATCCAGCAAATAGGTCAGGTTGGCCGCACCGCCCCCGAACTGGCGCACGGTCAGCGGGGCGTTCGCGCCGTCCAGTTGGTCGCGCAAATAGTCCGCCAACCGCGCTTCATCGAACCGTTCATCAGGCCGGACGCTGATGG
>CAIVEA010000674.1 GCA_903904765.1 uncultured Chloroflexota bacterium | reverse complement strand
CAGCGCCATCACCTCCGTCAGTTGCGACAAGCCGATGGGGAAGGTTTTGCCGCCGTTGCCGAAGCCGTGAATGTTGACGATGGGCGGTGTATCCATGCCATACGCCCGCGCCCGTTCCCACAACCACACCATATAGTCGCGCAGGTAGGTGCGGTAGAAGCGGCGGTAATCTTCGATGACGCGCTCCCCATACGGCAGTTGCGGGGCGCACAACTGGTCACGCAAGAAGTCGGTCAGGCTGGCCGCCGGATACCGCTGCGGCAGGCCATCGCCATAGCGCACCCGTAGATGCACCGCGAACCGCCCCAGCGTGTCGGGGTTGATGTCGGTCTTGTTGCGTAGCCACTGGAGCATCGCCATCTCGTTATCCAGTTGGATCATGAGGATGTTGCCGCCGTGCGTGATCTGGCGCGGGGTCAACACGCGGAACACCTCCCGATACCAGCCCTCGACGCACGCCCGATAATCCGGGTGCAAATAGCTGACGATGTTCTGTGGTTGACCATCCTGCCCGACGAACGCCACCTGCGGATGCTGGTCGAACACCCACTGCGGGATGCCCTCGTTGATGGTTTCCGCCATGATATACGGGCCGGGACGGGCGATGATGTACAGCCCCATGCGCGTCGCCAAATCCAGGAAGCCCGCCAGATCGCGCAGCGGGTGAGTATGACCGTCCACATCGGAAATGTATGACTCCGGCTGATGCCACAACCACGGAATGTAGACCGCAACGGTGTTGAATCCGGCTTGCAGCAGCAGATTCAAGCGGTGTTCCCACTGGTCAGCGGGGGCGCGGAAATAATGAAATTCGCCAGCCTGGATGAACAGTGGGTGATCGTCCAGCCAGAACTGACCGTCTTTGACCATGAATGTAGGCATGTTATTTATCACCGTTTCTGAAAGCCGAGAATCTTCAGCGCGTTCTGGATATAGGCGCTGTCGGTGTACGTGTTCCAGAGCAAGCCGGACAAGTAGTTCTCGACCATTATCATCGAGCAGCCTTTATCAATCCCGTACAGCGAACTGCTGTACCACACAGGCTCAACCGCGAGGTTGTACGAGTCGTAGAAGCCGTACTTGCCCCACGTTTGCGGGTGTTCGCGGTACAGGTAGGTCATCATCTCCAGCGCCAGATCGGGGACGAACGGCAGCGCGGACACCGCCCCGTAGATCGAGACGGTGCCGTTGGGCTTCAGCGGCAGCAGGGCGGGCGATGCGCCGGACACGTCGTATCCCCATGGCGCATCTCCGGCGCTGATTCCCCAGCTATTCGTGCCGTAGGTCTTGAACTCGTGCGCGTGGTCTATGCAATACTGGCGGTTGGCGAGGGTCGCCAAGCGGGTGTTGTTGAACCAGTCCACGCCGTCGGGGTCGAGGTAGGCGGCAGTATCCAGCCACGCCTCGCTGAACTGGTAGGCGAACAGGTTGCCGCCGGGGTTGATGATGACATCCTGCCCCTCGCAGCATCCGATGTCGCGCCGGAAACCGGCGTACAGCCGCCGCGCCAACTCCGGCTCCAGATGCCCCGCCGCCTGCAAATACATCATTTTCTGTTCGGCGGCCATATCCCACTGGCTGATGAAGCCCGGATCGCCCTCGACATAATCGCCGCCCCGATCCGGGTTGTAGGCCATGCGAAACCGCGCTTGCCCGTCCTGCTCGAAGATGATGAAGCGCCAGTCCACGCGCTCCAGCAGCGCCGCCGCCATCTCACGCACAGCCGCGTCCTGAAAATAGGCCGCCGCCGTAATGACCCCGTTCAGGCACAGCGCCGAATCAATCGTGGAATACTCGCATTTGCCGCGTCGTCCGGCATCGTGCATGTTCAGGAAGTGGGCGAAGAAGCCGCGATGATGCGGGACATGGTGCAGCAGCGTGTGCAGCGTCGCGCGTGTGATCTCCAGCGCCCGCGCCGACGGCAGCCAACCGCGTTCGCAGCCGATCACCCATGCGCTCAGGGCGAATCCGGTGGCGGCAATCGAGGCGATGTCTTTTTCGCGGGTGCAGTCCAGCGTCAGGCCATAGCCCCGGCTGTCGGGATTCAGGTTGGTGCTGTCCACATAGAATTCCACCGAGCCTTGCAGTTCACGTTCCAGCAGGGTGCGGGTATCCATAGCCATCTCCATTCAGGGTTTTTCCTGTACAACCTGTTTTTGCATCGAGGATTCACGCGGGAGGAAGCGGGTGGGAATGCGCTGCGGCTCAAAAGGAGTCTCGTTTTCGAGGAAGTTAATCAACTGATGGGCGGCACTCGCGCCCCACTCGAAACGCGATGTGCCGATGGTGGATACCTGCGGCTGTGTGTAGCGCGAAAGGGGGATGTCGTCGAAGCCGACCACCGCAATATCCTTCGGCGCACACAGGCCATGTTCGCGCAGGGCGTTCAGGAAGCCAATCGCCATCTGGTCATTGGCGCAAAAGACCGCTTCCGGCAGCATGTGTTCGTAGATGAT
>CAIVEA010000673.1 GCA_903904765.1 uncultured Chloroflexota bacterium | reverse complement strand
CCCGGCGGCTTCCCCGGCGGCTGGCAGCCTAACAGCGGCAGCGGCGGCTTCACCAATGTCGAGGACTTGGGCGACTCGCCATTTGGGGATATTTTCGAGTCCCTTTTCGGGCGGCGCGGCAATCGGGGCACGGGAACAACCCGTGAACGCGGCGGCTTCGGCGGGCAGCCCATCTCTACGGCTGGACAAGACTTCGAGCAACCCGTGACCATCAGTCTGCGCGAAGCCTACAGCGGTGCGACCCGCGTGGTCACGAAAGGGGATCGCAAGGTCAAAGTCAGCATTCCGGCGGGCGCGAATAACGGCACGAAAGTGCGCTTGGCGGGCGAAGGCTCACCCGGTTTTAACGGCGGCGCGAATGGCGATCTGTATCTGGTGGTGGAGGTGACTCCCGAAGCCGGTTTTGAACGTCAGGGCGACCATGTAACGGTGGATGTGCGCGTGGATTGGGCGGTGGCGATGCTGGGCGGCGAGGCAGAAGTGCCAACGCTGGATCGTCCGGTCAAGTTGCGTGTGCCAGCTGGCACACAATCCGGGCGCAAGTTCCGGCTGGCGGGCAAAGGGATGCCCATCATGAAGAAACCGGGCGAAGCGGGCGATCTGTTTGCGCGGATACTCATCACCATCCCCGAACAGCTCACCCCCGAACAGCGCAAACTGGCCGAAGCCCTGCGCGACTCGTTGCGCTAAGCTTAGGAAGCGCCAAATCCCCGCGCATAATCGGCGGCAAATCCAGTCAGATCGTTCAGCGCGTATTCGGTGAGCGACCATAGATCGCCGGTGGGGATGCGCGTGTGGTGCGGTTCCGGTCGCGGGGCGGCGCTCAAGACCTGCGCCATCTCCACCAGTTGCGCCTCATGATGGGCACGCATCCGGTTAAAGCGTGCCAGCGCCTGCATCACCTCGCGGTCACCATGTACCATGCGCTTGCTTTCCAGCGACTCGTAATAGTAGGTGTGCCGCCACGAGCGATGTTCTTCCACCAGTTGCGCGATCAGGTCGCGGGCATAGCGCAGCGCAGATAAGGTGCTGCCGTAGCGTCCGCCATTATGCATCAGCAGCAACCCTTCCAGCAGGCTGACGAATTTCTCGGCCTGCGTCAGCCGCTTGCGATATTCGTTGTTCACCCGCCAGAGCAAATCGGTCTGCGATGTCATCATGACGCTGCGACCTCAAGCACATTGTCCTGCGAAATAAAGTGTGTACACCATCCATACTGTAATTATAGACTGATTTCGTGCAGATCAATCCGGTTGATTTTCAACGCCGTCCCCGCGCCTGCCCTTCGCTAGTGAAACGGCTAAAGCATCGGCAAACGTGCCAACTTCAGTCGCGATAGTTCGCCGCCCAATCTGCACCTGATTGTATTGTGACAAAAATCACTATACAATCGGAAGGTATGTAAACCATCAGGAGTGCTCCGATATGACTCTCGCTACCCCCCCCGGTGATCGTTCGGGCTACGGGCTGGTCATCAAGAATATCCTCAGCGGTCAGCGGTTCGATGGGCTGGCTTTCGCCCGTTACAATTCCGACACCTACGGCTCGTTTACCTTCACCAAGTTCGGCCCGGTACGCTTCTATCAGGTGGCCGATCCCGATCTGGCGCATGAAATTCTGGTGAAGCGCACCGAGGAGTTCCACAAAGGCATCATCAAAGAAGTGCTGCATCCATTCCTCGGCGATGGACTACTGACCAGTGAGGGCGACTTCTGGAAGCGCCAGCGCAAACTGGCACAACCCGCCTTCCACGCCCGCCGCATCGCCAGCTACGCCGATGTGATGGTGGCGCACACCCGCCGCCTGCTGGACGACTGGCGCGACGGCGAAACACGCTGGATTGACCGCGACATGATGAAGCTCACGCTGGGAATCGTCAGCAAAACGCTGTTCGATGCCGATGTGAGCGCCGAAGCGGATCGTGTGGGCGAGTTGATGAACGGTATCCTGGACGCGACCAACGAGCGCCTGACCGCCGTGATTCGCCTGCCGGAGTACATCCCCACGCCGCGCCGGATGCAGGTGAAGCGCATCACCGCCGAACTGGACACCATCATTCAGCGCATTGTGGATGAGCGCCGCCAATCCGGTGAGGACAAGGGAGACCTGCTCTCGATGCTGCTGACCGCGCTGGACGACGACGGCAGCGGCATGAGCGACAAGCAACTACGTGACGAGGTGATGACGCTGTTCTTGGCAGGCCACGAAACCACCGCCAACACGCTCATCTGGGCGCTGGCGCTGCTGGCACAGCATCCGGCGGCGCTGGCGACGCTGCATGCCGAAATCGAAAGCGTCCTCGGCGGGCGCGATGTGACGTTCGACGACTTGCCCAACCTGCCGTATAGCGAACAGGTCATCAAGGAGACGCTGCGGATTTTCCCCACCGCCCCCGGTGTCAGCCGTTCGCCCACGCATGATCTGGAATTGGGCGGGTACACCGTCCCCAAAGATGCGTTTATGCAGATTTCGATCTACGCCATGCACCATAGCAACCGTTACTGGCAAGAGCCGGAAGCCTTCCGCCCGGAACGCTTCGCGCCGGATGCCGAGAAGCTCATCCCGCACTACGCCTATTTGCCCTTCGGCGGCGGCCCGCGCATCTGCATCGGCAACCAGTTCGCCATGATGGAAGCACGGCTGGCGCTCATCACGCTGGTGCAGCACGCCGACCTGTCGCTCGACCCGGCGCACCCGCCCGTCGCGGAGCAGATGTTCACGCTGCGTCCGCGTGGTGGTGTGAAGATGGTCGTCCGCAAGCGGTAGGGTCGCGCCCTATAAGATCAGGATGCCCGCCGATCACTGATATGCAAGATGGTATAACCGATAACATCCTCGCCCTGATAGCGAACGATCACATCATCGTCGGTCAGTTCGCTATCGTCAGCGAGACTGGGGCGTTTGAAATTGATGTACAGGACATCTGCTTCAGAGTCATAGGTCATCCACATGGACTGCCCTGGTACACGGCTGATCTCCGGGAGCAAGCGCAGATATGGGTCTAAAGTGACCATATAACCTCTCTTCTCTCTAGTGAGCGATAACGGCGCGTCCAAAAAGCGGTGATGATGAATCCATCTCGCTCACCTTCACGATACACTACAACTAACCATTTGTCGGGTTCAATTTCCCGGATTGCCATCCGTTCACCATTACCACCGGCCAGAATACGTTCAGGATCACGGATGACTTGCAGGACAGCAACACGACTCTCGCTAAGTTCCCCATGTTCGGTAATGATATGTTCCCATCGTTCATCCGTCAGGCGAATCGAGATGCCGTGCTTGGATTGAACAGTTTCGATCATAACCTCATCCCTGCCCGTTTTCACTCAAGCGAACACGGCACAAATCATATAGTGCTGTGCACATGTCGCCCAAATCCACTATATCCTCTGCTGAAGGCAGAAAATTTAGATCACCCCTAGCGCCTTGCCCACCTTCTCGAAGGTTGCCAGCGCCGTTTCGAGGTCGCTCATGCTGTGTGCGGCGGAGTTCATCACGCGGATACGTGCTTTGCCCTTCGCCACCGTCGGGAAGCCAATCGCCATCGCAAACACGCCTTCCGCGAACAACTGGCGGCTGAACTGCTGCGCCAGCGGTGCTTCGCCTAGCATCACCGGCACAATCGGCGTTTGCGATACGCCCGTATCGAAGCCCATCGAGCGCAACCCGTCGCGCAAGAAACGGGCGTTCGCCCACAGGCGATCTACCAGTTCGGTTGATTCTTCCAGCAAATCCACCGCCGCCAAACACGCGCCCACATCCGGCGCGGTCATGGCGCTGCTGAACAGGAACGGGCGCGCCCGCTGCCGCAACCAGTCCACCAGCACCTGCCGTCCGGCGACGATGCCGCCCACCACGCCGAACGCTTTGGACATCGTACCGACTTCCACATCCACTTTGCCGTGCAGCCCGAAGTGATCCACGATGCCGCGCCCTCCGCGCCCCAGCACACCTTCGCCGTGCGCGTCGTCCACCATCAGCGGGATGCTATGTGAGGCGGCCACCGCGTACAGGTCGGGCAGCGGCGCAATATCGCCATCCATGCTGAACACACCGTCCGTGATAATCAGCCGCCGTCCGTATTCGCTTTCAGCGGTGATTTTCGCCTGCAAATCGTCTACGCTGTTGTGTTCGTAGGCCACAATTTTCGCACCACTCAAGCGACACCCGTCAATGATGCTGGCGTGGTTCAGGCGGTCACTGAAAATCACATCACCCTTGCCCACCAGCGCCGGAATCACAGCGATATTGGCATTGAACCCACTCTGGAAGGTGAGAGCCGCCTCCACGCCTTTGAAGGCTGCCAACCGCCGTTCCAATTCGCTGTGCAGATCGGTTGTGCCGGCAATTGTGCGGACGGCTGCCGGCCCCACGCCCATCTGGTCAATCGCGGCATGGGCGGCGGCGGTCAGGCGCGGGTGGTTCGCCAGTCCCAGATAGTTGTTGGAACACAGGTTCAGCACGCGCTGTCCGTCCACCTCCAGCCATGCGCCCTGTGCTGTGCCAATGGTGCGAATGGTGTTGAATAGTCCCTGCTCGCGCAGTGCGGCTAATTCCTGCTCGATCCATACGAAAGGTGCAGTCATAGGTCATCCTTTGGATTCGGTGTTTTGCGGGGTGATGGACTCTGGTCGTTTGAAATTCACCCTCACCCTAAATCCCTCTCCCTCAGGGCGAGGGACTT
>CAIVEA010000672.1 GCA_903904765.1 uncultured Chloroflexota bacterium | reverse complement strand
TTGCTTGTTTTCTTCACCCACTGGTATAGTTTTCGTAGGTTCATTTGGCTCTCCTTTCTTTTGTGGTGATTGAAAGTTTGCCAAATGAACCTTACTTTTTTTAGTGTCGCCCCCTCAGCGCCATGAGGGAGAAGGGGCGGGGTTGAGGGTTCTTTATCTTACTGCGGGCGCTTGTGGTGACGTTCCATCACCGCCGGGCGCAACTGCGCCACCACGCCGCCATCCACATACAGGATTTGCCCGGTCACGTAGCTGGCCTCATCGCTGGCGAAGAACAGCACCGCCGCCGCCACATCCGAAGGCTGCCCCAAACGTTCCAGCGGCACGGTGTCCAGCAGGCGCTTTTGCTGTTCCGGCGTGGGCAGGTAGTCGGTCACGGCGGGTGTAGCGGTCAGGCCGGGGCCAACCGCGTTGGCACGGATGCGCCACGGGGCGAGGTCAACCGCCATCGCCCGCGTCATGGCCTCGATGCCGCCTTTGGCTGCGTCGTAGGCCGCCATCTCGCGGTGTGCGCGCAGCGCCCCGAAGCTGCTGATGTTCACTATCGAACCCGGTTTCTTCTGGTCAGCCATGATTCGCGCCGCGTGGTGCGAACACAGGAACACGCTCTTGAGATTGGTGCGAAGGACGGTATCCCAGAAATCCTCGGTCATATCGAGGAAGTGTGCGGTGGGAACTGCCCACGCCGCATTGTTCACCAGCACATCCACTGTGCCGAAGGTTTGCAGCACGCTCTGAAACATGGCGGCGATCTGGTCGGACTGGCTCACATCCACCTGCACCGCCAGCACGTCGCCGCCCAGCGCCTTTAACTCGGACTCGGCTTTCCGCAGCGTCGTTTCGTTCTTGTCCGCCACGACCAGCCGCGCCCCTTCCTGCGCGAACCGTTCAGCGATGCCGCGCCCGATGCCCTGCCCGCTGCCCGTGACGATGGCTACCTTATCTTTGAGCCGCATATCCCCGCCCCTTTATGACTCACGCCGCAGCGAAACGACATCTTCCCACGAGCCGCTGTCCCACGATTTGGCCGCCGCCGCCTGCACTTCGGCCACCGCCAGCGCATCGGCAAAACTGGGCGAACGCTGCTTGCCGTCAATGATCGAACGCATGAAATGGTAGGCTTCAATCGTCTTGAGGTCATCATAGCCCAAGCCCGTGCCGGGGGCAGGATTGAACGCGCCATGCCCCGGATGGTGGGCGGGGTCGGAGATGATGCGGGTGTAGCCGTCGTGCGATTCATGCCCGTCCGGCAGGTAGACCTTCATCTCGTTCATGCGCTCGAAGTCCCAGCTGACAGCGCCCTTTGTGCCGTTCACATCGAAAGCCATCTCGACCTTCGGGCCAAAGATGACGCGGCAGGCTTCCAGCGTGCCGTGCGCGCCGTTGGCGAACTGCACCAGCATGCCCACATAATCCTCGTTGGTCACATCCCCGAACGGGCCATCGGTGCGGGTGGTGAAATGCGTACCTTCGCCCGGAGTGGACAGCGGACGCTTCTTGATGAAGGTTTCGCGGTTGGCGACCACCCGCTTGATCGGGCCGGCGATCATCATAGACATATCCGCCACATGCGACATCAAATCGCCCAGCGTCCCCAGACCGGCATATTCCTTCTGGAAGCGCCACGACAGCACCGAATACGGGTTGCTGCCGTACATGCAGAAGAAGCGCCCGCGATAGTGCGTCAGGTCGCCCAGTTTGCCATCCTGAATGAACTGCCGCGCATACTGCACGACAGGTGCCCAGCGGTAGTTGTAGCCCACAAAGCTCATCACACCGGCCTTGCGGACGGCGTATTCAATCGCGGCGGTTTCTTCCGGGCTGCGGCCTACCGGCTTCTCGCAGAACACATGCTTACCCGCTGCCGCCGCCGCTTCCACGATCTCGACATGCTGATCGTTGGGCGTGGCGATGTTGATGGCCTGCACATCCGGGTTTTCGACCACTTTGCGCCAATCCGTCGTGTACTGCTCGAACCCCAGTTTGGCTTGTGCTTTGCGGGCGCGGCTTTCTACTGCATCCGCGCACATGACCAGACGAGGATGAATGTCCTCATCTTCAAAACGGGCGGGAATGCCCGCATAGGCGCGGCTGTGAACCGTCCCCATCCAGCCCATCCCGATAACGCCAATACCGATTCGTGAGGCCATAGCGTGAGTCCTTTTTGATGTGATTTGAAAAAAAGAAGTGTGGAGAGCGCAGCGGCGGTTATTTCAAACCCTCACCCTTTATCCCTCTCCCTCATGGAGAGGGACGGAACGCTCCCCTTCGCCATGAGGGAGAAGGGGGTGGGGGATGAGGGTTCATCTACCCGTGCAGCGGCTCCATGTTTTGACAGCCATCCTACAGTATGATAGCCTTTTTCTTGAATGCTGACAAGCTAACCCTCACGAAAGTAAATTATCAATGTATAAATTCTGGTGTGAACGCCCGTTGCCCCCTCAATTCGCCCCGCTGCTGGATGGTGTGGGCGTGCTGCTCGGCGCGGGCAGCGTAACCTCCGCTGAGTTTGCCGCCCATGCTGCCGAAGTGGAAGTCATCATCGCGGGCGCGATCAGCCGCTTCGATGATGCGCTGATGCAAAAAACCCCCGCGCTAAAAGTGATCGCCCGCACCGGAATCGGCGTGGACAATGTGGATGTGAAAGCCGCCAGCGCCCGCCGCATCGCCGTGTGCAACGCGCCCGATGTACCCACCCGCCCCACCGCCGAACACGCCATCACACTGCTGCTGGCCGTCACCAAATTCCTGCACGGCGTAGACCGGGCGCTGGAACGCGGCGAACGGCGCGATTTTTACAGCCAGCACCGGGCGGTTGAATTTGAAGGGCTGCGGCTGGGGATCGTGGGGCTGGGGCGCATCGGACGCAAGGTGGCGCAGTACGGGCGCGGCCTCGGCATGGTGGTGGTGGGCTATGACCCGTTCCTGACGGCGGAACAGGTGGCGGACATGGGCATCGAACCCGCGCCCACGCTGGAGGCGCTGCTGGCACAGGCCGATGCGGTCACGCTGCACATCCCCGCCACACCGGAGAATATCCGCCTGATGAACGCCGAACGCTTCGCGCAGATGAAGGCCGGCGCGTATTTCATCAACACCGCACGCGGCAGCCTCGTGGACGAGGCCGCGCTGCTGGCGGCGCTGGAAAGCGGTCATCTGGCGGGCGCGGGGCTGGATGTGTTCGACCCCGAACCGCCACAGGCCGATAACCCGCTGTTACACCGCCCGGATGTGATCGCCACCCCGCATGTGGGCGGCGTGACACAGAGCAGCCGCAACCGCTTCTGGGAAGTGTCGCTCCAGCAGGCGATTCAGGTGCTGAAGGGCGAACGTCCGCCGCATCTGGTCAACCCGGATGTGATGGCATGAGAATCGTAGACGCGCACGTTCACATCTGGCGCGCCGTCAGCGATTATCCCGTTCCGAACGCGACTATCGTCAGCTCGTATTCGGACGTGCCTGTTGAACTGCTGGATGACTATCGCGCCGAACACGGTATCGAACGGGCGGTGCTGGTGCAGCCCCTCTTTCCGGGGCAGGACAACAGTTATGTAGCCGACTGTGCCGCCGCCCGCCCCGACCAGTACGCGGCGGTGTGCGTGGTTGACCCGTTGAGCGCGGACGCGCCGGAACGCCTGACCTACTGGGTGAAAGAGCGCGGTTGCAAAGGGCTGCGGCTGCGCCCGATGATGGCCTCCGAAGCGGCAGCCTTCGCCGCGCCGCACAGCCTGAGCCTATGGGAACGCGCCGCCGCGCTGGGCGT
>CAIVEA010000671.1 GCA_903904765.1 uncultured Chloroflexota bacterium | reverse complement strand
CTCCCTCAGGGCGAAGGGTGTAATACCATCTTACTTCCCCTCTCCAAAGCGGTACTCCGCGTGTTGGAGAGGGGACTGAGGGGTGAGGTTCTTAAAAAACCTACCCTTGAAAGCCCCCAACCCCTCTCCCAACCGCTGAGTACAGCTAGGCGAGGGGAAGAATGCTGTGCCTGCTTGCTTTACACCCTTCGCCATGAGGGAGAAGGCTGCTTGAACAGGGGAATTTACGCTTGCGCGCCGCAGGCGTTCCCCTGTCCAATCAGGTTGAGGGTTATTGCCACCACCCCAATAATCGCCCTCTTGCAGAATCGCGGCCTCTGTTAGAATCGCCCGCATGATGAACCGGATACCGCGCTCACTACGCTCGTTACGCTCTATAGACGGCATGTTGCTGCTCACGCTGGCGTTGTGCGCGCTGGCGCTGTGGCCGCTGCTGGCACGCCCCGGCCTGCCCAATGGCGACGATGTGCTGTACCACGTCTACCGCGCCGCCGAGATGGATCGTAGCTGGAATCATGGTGTGATCTTTCCGCGCTGGGCGGAAAGCTTCTACACGGGTTACGGCTCACCCGTCTTTCACTACTACGCCGGTTCGACCTATATCCTGACCAGTCTCCTCAGCCGCGTGTTCGCGTGGGATGCGGTCAACAGCACCCGCGCCCTGATCGCCCTCGCCATGCTCCTCGGCAGCGCGGGCATGTATGGCTTCATGCGTCCGCTGGCGGGGCGCTGGGGCGGGATGCTGGCGGCGCTGGCCTACACCTATAGCCCGTATATCCTGTACACCGAGCCGTATTCACGCGGCGCATACCCCGAAATGATGGCCTTTGCCCTGTTTCCGCCGCTAATGGCGCTCTACGGGCGCTTGCTGCGCGGCGGCGGACGCTGGACGTTGGCAGCAACGGCGCTGCTGGGGGCGCTGCTCATCTGTACGCACAACCTGATGTCGCTGGCGCTGACCGCGCTGCTGGCGGGTTGGCTGGTGTGGAGCGCCCTGCCCGCACTGGTGGCGCGCCGCTGGTCGGATGTGCGCCCTTACGGATGGGCGCTGCTGGCGCTGGCGCTGGGCGTGGGCGTGGCAGCGGGCTTCTGGTTGCCCGTCATGCTGGAAGGCAACGCCGTGCGCTTGGGCAACCTGACGGGCATGGCGGGCGTGGCAGAACTGGATTACCGTCGTTTCTTCGTGCCGCTGGCGCATCTGCTGGCCGCCGCGCCGCGTGTGGATGTGAGCGTGCTGAACGGCCTCGAACATCAACTCAACCTCGGACAGCCGCAGATCGGGCTGGCGCTGGCAGGACTGGTCGGCCTGCTGGTGCTGTGGCGCAAACTACCCACCGCCCTGCGGGTGTCGGCGCTGTTCTTCGCGCCCGCCGCGCTGGTGATGATCGTCCTGATGACCCCCGCCGCCAATGCCATCTGGGGCGCGATTTCCCCGCTGACGTTTTTGCAGTTCCCGTGGCGCTTCCTCGGCCCGGTGGCCTTCTGCCTCGCGGTGCTGGTCGGCTTGAACGGCTTATGGTTGGAACGCCTGCGCCCGCTGGCCGGATGGGGGCTGGCCTGTGCGGGCAGCGCCGCGCTGGTGTGGGCTGCCGCACCGCTGCTGGTGGTGGTCGAATGGAAGTACGCGACGGTGGACACCTCGGTAGCCGCCTATCAGCAGGCCGAAGTACAGGGCTTGCAGCGCGGCACAACCTTCTCCAACGAGTATCTGCCCCGCGCCGTGAGCGTCGAGCCTGACCCCACGCCGCGCCTGCTGGCGGAATACGCGGCGGGCTATCCGGTCAACCGCGCTCATCTGGAAACGCTGCCGCCGGATACCACCGTGACCGTGCTGGAACACAACCCGCAGCATGACCGCTGGCAGGTATCCGCGCCTGCCGATTTCACGCTGGAAGTGCTGACATTCGATTTCCCCGGCTGGACAGCGGCGGTGGATGGCGTGACCGTCCCCATCACCGCCTCGCAACCGCACGGCCTCATCACTTTTCCGGTGACGGCGGGCGATCATGTGGTAACGCTCGACCTGCTCAGCACCCCGCCCCGCGATCTGGGGCTGCTGCTGACCGCCCTCAGCGCGGTGGCGCTGGTGGGTGCGGTGTGGGGAAGAACCTCACCCCGCCGCGCTGTGCTGGACTTCCCCTCGCCATCGCAATGGAGAGGGGATAAGAGGGGTGAGGTTCTTTGCCTGCTCATCCCGTTCGGACTGGCGCTGCTGCTGCGCGAGGGCGGCGTGTGGGTGCAGTCCCCGCCGGATGCGGCGCTGCTGGCGCAGACTCCGGTGCAATTCGCGCTGGGCGACCACATCCGGCTGATCGGCTACGATCTGAACGGCACGTCCTTCCGCCCCGGCGAACGGGTGGAACTGCGCGTGTACTGGACGACGGACGGCAGCATCCCGCACGGCTATTCCAGTTTCGTGCATATTTCGACGGGCGGGCCGCCGCTGGCACAGGCCGATAAGCTGAATCCCGCCAGCCTGCCCACCGTGACATGGACGGCGGGCGGCAGCATCCACGACGACTACACGATTGACCTCCCTGCCGATATGCCCGCCGGCGAGTATCAGGTGTTCATCGGCCTGTACACCTGCGAAACCCGTCCGGCGGGCGACTGCGGCAACGGCGACCGCCTGAGCGTGACCGATGCGGCAGGCGCACCCGTCGGGGATGCCGTGCCACTGACAAGGATCACCATTCGATGAAAATCACCCGCGCTGCGGCGCTGCCCTTCGCCCTCGTCCTGCTGGTGCTGCTGCCCGCCTATGTGAGCGTGCTGCAAACCATCCCCAACGGCTCCGAACACTACTACATGATTGATGTGGGCGAGGCACAGATCGTCCTGAACGTGTGGGGGACGCTGCACATGACGGGCTATCCGGTCTACCTGATGCTAACGGGGACGCTGGTGGCGCTGCTGAAGGCGGCGGGCGTGAGTGCGGTCACGGCTCCAGCGGTCACGTCGCTGCTGTATAGCCTGCTGGCGCTGGCGCTGACCTATGTGCTGGCGGCGCACATCACCCGCCGCCGCTGGCTGTCGGCGGGGGCGATCATCCTGTTCGGGCTGACGCGCACGGCATGGGTACACAGCGATATTGCGGAAATTTACTCGTTCGGGCTGGTGCTGCTCGTCGCGCTGCTGCTCGTCGCGCTGTGGCAACCGCCTGTCCGCCACCGCATCCTGTGGCTGGCGCTGCTGGGCGGCGTGAGCGTGTTCCATCATCGGGCGCTGCTGATGGTCGCTCCGGCGCTGCTGCTGGCTGTCTGGCCGGATTTCGTCGCCTACCCGCGCCGCCGCCTGCCG
>CAIVEA010000670.1 GCA_903904765.1 uncultured Chloroflexota bacterium | reverse complement strand
CTGATCGCCTCATTGGTACACTTTGGTGAGCATTTGCCAGCGGGCGGACATCTGGTGCTGGTGGGGCGGGCGCTTGATCCGGCGCTGCTGGCGCTGACAAAACCCGTTTCAGATTTGGCATTCACCTATGAGGAGATACACAGCTACTTCACCAACCAGTTTGCCACACCGCTGCAACCGGAGTTCATCAAACAAATTTACCATGCCACCGAAGGCTGGGTGATGGGCGTGAAACTGGCGGAAATTGCTGTGCGAGCAGGCAATACCCCGTTGGAGCAAATGACGACCTACAGTATCCAGTACATGCTGGAGGAGGTGCTGCGGATGATTCCGGCACAAATGCTGGATTTCATGCTGCACACCTGTGTTTGTGATCTGCTGCAACCCGCGTTGTGTGATGCCCTGACAAACGCGCCTCACAGCGCCGAACAACTGGAAATGCTCCTCAACAACGGACTGTTCATCACCCGTGAGAGCGAATCGCTGTTGATCTATCGCTACCACCCGCTGTTCCGCGAGGCGCTGCTGGAACATGGCGCACAGCACGCCCCGGCGCTGCTGAACGATGCACATCGGCGGGCGGCGGAATGGTACGCGCAGGTCGGTTTGTACCACGATGCGGCTGTCCATGCGGCTGCGCTGAATGACATTCCCCTCACGGCACATTATGCGCTGGAAGCATCACGGCAAATCATCCTGATGCGCGATTTTCTGGATTTCCGTGAATGGCTGACGCGCTTCCCCGACTCTTTGCTGGATGAGCAACCGCGTTTGCGTCTGCTCGCCATCAGCGCCGCCATGATGTTGAACGCCGATGTGACCACCGCACAGATGCACCTTGACCAGTTGCAATCACGGGAAGATGCCCACCACTTACAAGGCGAAATCGCGCTGGGACAGGTCTACATGCTGTGGCAGGAAAATATCGAAACGGCGGAAATGGTTGTACCGATGGAAAAAGCACTCGCCACGCTACCACATGATACCCTTTATGCCCATGCGCTGCACTTGGCCTCGTTCATCTATGAGGATTTGAAAAAACCCGAACGGGCGACAGAAATGATCGAGCAGCAATATCAGGTGGCACGGGAGATCGGCACTCCCGCAATCCTGCTACACGCCTTGAATAACCTGATCTACCTGCGTGCCTTGTCCAACGATGTCACGGCCATACTCAATCTAACCGATGAGGCGCTCAAACTGATTTCGCAGACGCGCCATTTACGCACTGTCGCGCCCGCCCTACTGCTGGATGCGGAACGCGCCATCCGCATCAAACGAGCATGGGTGCTGCTTCAGCGTGGCGCGGTGGCAGAAGCCGAGCAGGTATTACAACCCGCTTTTCAGCATCTCGAACTGGCTAACCCGCATGTGTTATGGGAATGCTACTGCCTACAGGCCGAGATTCAGGGCTTGCGGCAGGATTTTGAGAGTGTTGACCGTTTATTCGCCAAAGCTGGCTTGCTGCATGGTGCGTTGGCGCAGAACGGTCACTTTAGCTCCCCACTCAATCTGCACCGTCACAGCGACGAGTCGCATCACACAAAGATTTTTCTGCGCTGGCAAGATGCAGATGCCGCCCGGCGCTGGTTGGAACACCCGCAAGGTAACGACGATAAGATACTGTTCAATATCGGCACGGCGCAAGTGACCGGGCAAGCGCATCTTGTCCTCGGTCAGATCGAGGAAGGGTTGGCTGAACTGGCTCAGGTACACGCAGAATACCTCGCCCGCGGAAAAAAAAGCCATGCCGCGCAAATATTGCCGCTGCTGGCACTCGGTCACTGGCTGGATGGCGACGAAACTGCCGCCCGCGCCGCGCTCGATCTGGCTTTAGATCAAACCTCGCGCTCCGAGGATGTGCTGTCGTTGGCACTGTCGTCGCTGGTTCCCTTTTATCGCCGCTGTATGCTGGATTACTGGGAAGCGGGCGCAGATGACCATGCTGAGCAACTGCGGCAGGCCATCAATCTGCTGGGCGAAAATGCGCCCTCGCTGCCGCTGAGTCCCTTCACCGGGCTGGAACAGGAGGTGGCTCGATTGATCGTGAATCAACACACTTCCAGTCAGATTATGGATGCGCTTTACCTGTCGGATTCCGGGTTGCGTCGTTTGCTGCGCGGCTTGCATCGCAAAATGAGATCGAGGACACGCAGTATGTTGTTCAAACGGCTGTCCGCGCTCGATTTGGAGACGGGGTAAGCGAATATTTCCCCCAAACAAAGCGCCCCGCCGCGTGTCGTCCGGCACACGCAGAAGAGCGCTCATGTGGGAATTGGCTTAGCTGATGCCACCGAATCCGGGTTGAATTGCCGGTTCTTCCTTCACTGGCACGGGCAGCGGGTTGAATGTGCCATCCGTATTCATGGTGAAGGTGAACTGCACGGGCTTGCCCGGTTCGGTGTAACCGTTGAGTTGCAGCGAGCAGGTCGGATTGGCGTTCGGGCCGTTGTATATTGCCCATAGCGTAATCAGACCATGCGTTCCCTTAGGTGGTCTATCTGAGCTGTGCTTTTTGTTACTATAATAGCTGTTGTTAGTCTTGAAGCGCACAGGGGTGTTTCTGGCATCCCTAGCGCATAGTGCGAGACTGTAGTCAATGTCGCCTATCAGATTTCCCCCATACCAATACGTATCAAGGGGTCTGTTATCGTAGTGACCGAGTTCAACGCCATCTTTGTTCCGCAGGACACAGCCTTCGGATGAACAGTGGAGCGTATCACCGCCTAAGAAGCCATTCTCCGCGTTGTTGATTTGCACCGATGTCAGTACACCCTGTTCCGCCGACACAGTGCCAACCATGATAGCCAGTAGCACCACCACTCCACCCAACACGATCATCCAGCGTGACATCATGTAAGGTCTCCATGTTTCCAAACCTACCTATATCCTGATTATCCCGCCCTATTCAGCTTCAAGAGAATCAAGGATGGTTAGAATCTGCATAGGGTTGGCATACGGGATTACAACATGCGGCGGGCGGAGTTTTCCCCCTCAAAACCACACGATATTGAGGGGGGAAACGGGCTTTCAAGGGTAGGTTTTTTAAGAACCTCACCCCTCTGATTAGCCGGGGGAACGCCTACGGCGCACAAGTGTAAATTCCCCCGACCAATCACCCTCTCCAACACG
>CAIVEA010000669.1 GCA_903904765.1 uncultured Chloroflexota bacterium | reverse complement strand
CGACTCGCTCACGCTGCAATTCCGCGAGGAGGAGATCAACGACGCGCTCAAAAGCCTGATCGTGTTCGATCAAGCGGGTGGGCAGGTGTTGGGGCTGCACTACCAGACCCCGATGGACAAAGCCGCCCGCCTGAGCAGCAGTTCAATCCGCTTAGGCGAGTCGTCCAGCCTGAAAGACCTGATTAAGAACCTGCGCGGCAGGCGAGTGATTCTGACGGTGGCGCTGGGTGACAGCACCGAGAACTTCAGCGGGCGCATGATCGGATGGGAAGAATCCACCTCCGGTACACCGCTGGCGATGGTGGGACAACGGTTGGCTTCGATTTCCACAGTGCGGGTGGGTATCTTGCTGGATGACAGTATGGTGCGCTTCTTCGATTTGGCTGATGTGCGCGGCCTCGGCGTGGAAGATGCACTGGCAGTGCATGACCTGTCGTATTTCCTCGACACCAGCCTGAGCGAAGATGTGCGCCGCAGCGTGCATGTCCGCCTGACCGAAGGCGATCACGATCTGGTGGTGTACTACGTCGCGCCCAGCCCGACATGGCGCGTGAGCTACCGCGTGGTGGCGGAGATCAACCCGGAAGGGCAAAGCGGCAAGGCGCTGGTGCAGGGTTGGGGGCTGTTTGATAACCGCCTCGAAGAGGATTTGGAGGATGTGAAGGTCACGCTGGTGGCCGGACAGCCGATTTCCTTCATCTACGATCTGTACGCTTCGCGCATTCCCCAGCGTCCGGTGGTGCAGGAGGAGTCGCGCGTTGCCCCCATACCTGTAGAATTTGTTGCGAGTGCAGATATGGATATTTCTGAGGATGCTGATTCTCCCAATTGGCTGAGAGAGGCTATCCCATCGGGCAAAGGCGCTGCCTCAGCGCCACGAATGATGGCCTCACTATCTGTGCCGGCTCCGGCATTGGCCAGTCGTAAGGCGCTGGCAGAACTCGCGCCCCCCAGCCGCACAAATGTGGCCTCTGCTGCGCCGCCTGCGGCTGAGACGAAGGATGCTGCCGAGTTCTTCCAGTACATCGTCACCGCGCCCGTGTCGGTCAAACGCGGCGAGTCCGCACTGGTGCCGATTTTGAGTGTGGATGTGGAGTATGAGCGCGAACTGCTGTACAACGGTGCCAAACTGCCCGATCATCCGGTGGTGGCGCTGCGCTTCATCAACCGTTCCGGCCTGACGTTTGAACGCGGTCCGGCCACCATCGTCGAAGATGGCGACTACAAAGGCGAGTGCATCGTCCCCTTCACGAAGGACGGCAACGGAGTTTACCTGCCGTTCGCGGTGGAACGGGGCGTGAAAGTCACCGAGCGCGACGACACAAACACCTTCACCGAGCGCCTCGGCATCGCCGATGCCATGCTGGTATTCGAGCAATACATGGTGAACGAGACGCTGTACATCATCGAGAACACCACTGCCAAGCCGGTGCTGGTGACGGTGGAATTGCCGATTGAGGAGCAGTGGGAACTGTTCGAGACTCGCGTTCCCGATACCCAGACCGCGACTGATCGCCGCTGGCGCGTATCCGTTCCGGCGCGGGGACAGGCGGAGTTCAAGGTTCGCCAGCGCTGCCGCACTTACCGCCGCGAAGAAGTGCGCCGCTTAGACATGCGTAACCTGCACGAGTATTTGCGGCAGCGGTGGCTGGACAAAGCCTTGTTTGATCGCCTAGAGCCGATCTTGCAGGCGCGGGCGCAGGTCGAATCCGCGAAGACACGTATCCTCACACTGGAGAACGAACGCGGTACCCTCTACAAGCAGCAGGAACAGTTGCGTGCCAACATCACCACGCTGCAAACCAGTGGCGACGAGGCCACCGCGCTACGCAAGCGCATGCTCGACCAGCTGGCGACCAGCCAGCGTCGGTTGGAGGCGTTGGGGAGCGAAATTGAGGCGCTCAAGGGACAGATTGAGCAGTCCGAAGCGACCATGAACGGCTTGATTGCACAACTATAAGATGACACTAGGATGACAAGATGAAGATTACCGCTATCGAAACGCTGCAATGGGCTGAATATCCGCGTCTGCTGGTGGTGCGCGTGCATACGGACGCGGGCATCGTCGGGTTGGGCGAAACGGTGGACAAGGTGCACGGCTCCAAAGGGGCGCTGCACGGCACGATTGCGCCGCTGGTGCTGGGGCAGGATGCGCTGGACATCGAAGGGCTGTGGCGCTTCGTGATGGACAACATCATGTATCACGGCTATGCCGGCGCGGAGACGCGGGCGCTTTCGGCGCTGGAAGTTGCCCTGTGGGATATCATGGGCAAGCACTACGGTGCGCCGCTATATCATCTGCTGGGCGGCAAAACCCGTGATCGCATCCCCACCTACAACACCTGCATCGGCTTCGGCGCGGTGGGCGATTATCAGGCGTGGCATGACGACGCGGGCGCACTGGCGAAAAGCCTGTTGTCAGACGGCATTCGCGCTATGAAAATCTGGCCATTCGATGCCTACAGCGAAGCCTCGTTCGGGCAGTACATCAGCCTGCCGGATGTCGAGAAGGGGCTGACCGCCGTCCGCCAGATTCGGGACGCAGTGGGCAACCAGATGGAAATTGGCATCGAGTGTCATTTCCGCTGGAATCGCGCCAGCATGGAGCGCATCGCCCGCGCCCTCGAACCGTATAACATCCTGTTCCTCGAAGATGTGCTGCCAGCGGTCTATCTGGACGAGATCAAAACCATGTCGCAGCGCACCAGCATCCCGATCATCGGCTCCGAACTGCTGATGACGCGCTGGCAACTGCGTGATTGGCTGGTGAAGGGCGTGTCGCAGATCGTGATGACCGACCCGGTGTGGAATGGTGGGATTGCCGAAACGCGCAAAATCGCGGCGATGGCGGAAACGTTTGGTGTGCCGCTGGTGCTGCATAACGTGGCAGGGCCGATCTGCCATGCCGCCTGTATGCACCTCGGCGCACACATCCCCAACCTGTACTACGTCGAGTCAGTGCGGGCGTTCTACCAGACCTATTTCCCGGTGTTGAGCGATTTCTCGCCAACCGTGCTGGACGGGCATTTAAGCATCCCACAGGGGCCGGGGCTGGGCGTGGAATTACGTCCTGAAATGATGGAGCGCCCCGACCTGACGCGCCAGATCAGCGGCGGCGAAGGGCTGGCGAAGGGTCGCCGTGCGATGGGCGATCACTGGGCGGTGGAGGAGATTCGTTAGCCCCCGCGTGTGCTAGTGATGATGAAATCCAGCGAACTGTTCTGGCGGGCGAAGCCGCGCACATCGTCCAGCGCTTCCTCGAACAGCCCGATCAGTTCGGCATCATCGCCCTTGTGACGGCGCAGCGTCTGGATGGCGCAGGCCGCACAGCCCCGCATGGCGCGGTAGCTGTCGGTTTCGCAGCTCATGCAGCCGTTCAGCCGCACAAGCATGAGCATGAAGGCCAGCGTTTCTTCGTGGGTTTCGGGCAGTTTCAACACCCGTTCGACCAGCGCCTGCCATTCTGCGCCGCGTATGTCACGCAGGCTGACGATGGCGGAATGCGGGAATAGAATCTCGTTGTTGGTATACATAAGGCCGGATTCACTCTGGTAGTGCCGCTACCCCGAACGAACGTGTTTACGTTACCATAGTTCCGGGGGAAACACGAGCGTACTTTAGTGACACTCATCCCCCGCCCTCTTTTCGCTGCGCGTCAGGGCGAACGGGAGCAAAAGAAAGACTCTTACCCCCTCTCTTAGCGGTACTCCGCGTAATGGAGAGGGGGCAGGGGGTGAGGTTCTTTAGGCGAGGACGATGATGATGCGAAACTTTGTTGTGGCTGCGCTGCTGGCGCTGCTGCTGACCGGATGCAGCGGTGGCGCGGTGGTGTTTGCGCCCACACCCGCCCCGCCGGATACATCCCCGTTCACCTACGTCCACCCCAGCGGCGCGTTCAGCGTGAGCGTGCCGCGCTCGTGGGCGGTGCAGGAGCAGAACACCACCCAGTTAGCGGCGGCGGCGTTCTCCGCCCCCGGTAGCGATGAGCCGGGGCTGCGCTTCGCGGTGATGAACACAGGTGCGCCGGTGGATGCCGCGCTGCTGGGCGAAACCATCACCGCCTATCAGACGCAAGTGCGCCCCGATGTGCGCCGCTACACCGAGATCACGCGGCAAGCGATGGGGGATGGGAGCTGGCGCATGTCCGGTCTGCGTCAGACGGTGGGCGGGCAGACGCAATCGCTGAACACCTTCATCCAGCGTTCGGGCGATTATATCGGCGTGATTGAGGTGCTTCTCCCCGCTGATGAGACCCAGCGGACGGCTTATCAGAACGTGGTGAACACCTTCACCATCGGGCAATCGCAATCGTTGCAACCCGCGCAGGCCGCCGCCCTCGCCGATGTGTGGGCAAACCCGCTGGATATCCTGAACGTTGCCACATGGACAACGCCCGCCGGGGTGTTCTTTATCACCGGAGAGGTCGCCAACCGGGGCGCGGTGTGGGCGGTGGCGTTGCCCGTGCGAGCCGTGTTGCAAACGGCGGATGGGCTGCCGGTGGCGGAGGCGGTGGATACCGTCATGGGCTACGGGCTGCCGCCGGGGGGCTTTGCGCCCTTCAGCCTGCGTTTCGGGCAGGGGCAGCCTGCATTGAGCGCCAGCTATCACTTGTCGCTGGGCGGCGAAGGCTGGACGACCACGTCCGATGCGGCGGTATACAGCGCCGACGCGCTGACGTGGGATGACCAATCCACGTTTGAGGCGGGCGGTGTGCTGGTGATTAGCGGCAGCGCCACCAACATCAGCGACCATACCGTGCGCGCCCCGCGTGCGGTGGCGACGGTGTTCGATGCCGCAGGCCGTGTGATCGCCGCCGGATTTGTAGATTTCGCGGCTGAAGTGCCTGCGGGCGGGGCGGCGGCCTTCCGGCTTGCCATCCCCGATCTGGGCGATACACCCGCCAACTACATCCTGTCCATTCAAGGGCTGCCGTGACCGTCACGCACATCCTGTTCGATCTGCACGGCACGCTGGTCGAGGCGGCGCGGTTGCCTGCCGCCTATGCGCGGAGCGTGGGACAGGTGATGGCGGCGCAGTATGGCGGTGATCCGGCACGCTGGGCGCAGGCGCAGCGGGTGATAGCCGACGATTGGGACAGCTATTATGCCGATCTGGATTTGACGGGCGATCATGGCATAGACGATCTGCGCGAGGGCGAAATTCGCACCACCCGCGCTCTGTTCCGGCTGACCGGAGTCCCGCTGCCAGCAGCGGCGGACGTGGCGGCGCTGGCGCGGGCGCTGCCCTACGAAGCGGGGCGCGGCTGTGATGTGCTGTATCCGGTGGCGCGGCCTGCGCTGGAACGGTTGCACCGCGCAGGCTATACGCTCGGTGCGGCCAGCCTGTCTACGGTGGCGCTCACACGTGGGCTGCTGGAAGGCGGCGGCGTGCTGCACCTGTTCGGCACTGTGCTGCTGGGCGCGGATTCTGCCGGACGCTTCGTGAAGGATGCGACTTTTTACCGTGCCAGCGGCCTTGAGCCGTCCTCTTGTGCGGTGGTGGATGATGGTGCGGACGGCCTTAGCGGGGCGCGGGCGGCGGGGATGAGCGCCTACCGTGTGGCGAACGGCGATCTTGCGCCGCTGCTGGCTGCGCTCATCCCCGCCGCTGGAACATTTGCCTAATCCAACGGCAGGTCAGTGGGCATGGGCAAACGCCAGTAGACGTTTTTCTCCCGCGCCATGAACTTCCAGTCTATCAGTTCGCGCCGGATGAGCGCGTAATCGCCATGATGCCGCAGGATGATCTCGTTCACCTGCTTTTCCGGGTACTGCGTGTCGTACTCGAATTGCTCTGCGAACCAGCGCAGGATAATCAACCACTTCTTGCGTG
>CAIVEA010000668.1 GCA_903904765.1 uncultured Chloroflexota bacterium | reverse complement strand
GGTGGGCATCAGGCCATCGGTCATCAGGCTGACCATCGTTTCCAGCGCCTGCACGCAACCCGCCGAGTTGATGGTCGATTCGGTCATTTCGGCATTGAAGAACGAGCAATCACCCTGCTGGGCAGCCTTCTTGTAGAACTCCCAGAACTGCACGGGCGAGAACACACCCCACTTGTCATCGCCCAGCGCACGAATGGCAGCAGCAGCGGTCTTGGCATCGTCCCACGTCCATTCGGCGGTGGGGTAGTCAATGCCGGCGGCGTCGAACAAATCCTTGTTGTAGAACAGCAGCACCGTCGAGAACGATTCCGGCAGAGCCATCTGCTTGCCATCATACGAGAAGGCTTCCAGCGCACGCGGATAGTACGGCGCTTCGGCGCTGATGCTGCCCGACAGATCCATCAGAGCGCCGTTGGCGGCGTAGGTGACGAAGTTTTCGTAGTTCAGCTCGAACACGTCCGGCGCAGAACCACCGCTGACATCGGCCTGAAGCAGCGTGAAGTAATCCGCGAAGGGCGCGGTTTCAACCGTCACTTCGATGCCGGGGTTGGCGGCCTGAAAATCCGCGATGATGGAATTTAGGTCTTCCAGATGATCGGGGGCAGCCGAGAAGGTGAAATACCGGATCGACTGCGTTTCCTGCGCGCCAGCCGGGGCGATGGCCACTACCAGCAGCGCCATAAACAGAAGGACAAACCATGCTTTACGAGACATATTCAAATGATCCTTTTCTCACTCCACTATCCGATAGGCAAACGCATTTCGTTGCGTAACGAAACCTGAGCGACCAGCCCCTTTCGAGGCTGCGGGTGACGGTCATCACCCCTTAATCCCGCTGGACACCACACCACCCACAAACCACCGCTGTGCCAGCAAATAGGCCACCAGAATCGGCAGCACCGCCACCACCGAACCCGCCATGACCATGTTCCACTCGGTCAGGGAGCGCGGGCCGCCTTGCAGCGCCGCCAGCGCCACCGGCAGCGTCATCACCGCTTCCTGACGGGCGACGAACAACGGCCACAAATACGCATTCCACAGCCCCATGAAGCTGAATACCGCCAGCGTCGCCAGCGCAGGCTGCGACAGGGGCAGGATGATGCGCCAGAAAATCGTGAAGTAATTCGCGCCGTCCACGAAAGCCGCTTCCTCGAAGTCACGCGGCAAGCCGAGGAACGATTGGCGCAGCAGGAACGTCCCGAAGGCGCTGAACAGCCCCGGCACGATCAGCGCAGCGAAGCTGTTCATCCAGCCCAGCCCGCGCACCAGAATGAACTGCGGGATGACCAGCACCACCGACGGGATCATCATGGTCGCCAGATACAGCACGAACACCGTATCGCGTCCGCGCCAGTGCATCCGCGAAAACGCAAAAGCCGCCATCGCAGAAACCAGCAGTTGTCCGGCAGTCCCCAGCACCGCCACCAGCAAACTGTTGAAGAAGGTGCGGAACAGGTTGATCCGGTCTGCCAGCTTGATATAGCTCTCGAACGTCAACGGGTTCGGGATGAGCTGTGGCGTGGTGGATAGGATGTACTGCTGCGGCTTGAGCGAAGTGCTGAGCATCCACGCGAACGGCAGCACCATCAGCACCACAATCAGCACCATCGCAGCGATTCGCAGCCCCTTCGCGGGGGTCGCTTCGCCACCCGCAGGGCGCGGCACACTGGCGGACACGGGCAGTGCATTACTCGTCTGCATAATGCACCCACCGTTTCTGCAACCGTAACTGCGCCGCCGTAATCACGAAGATCAGCCCAAACAGCACCCACGACATCGCCGACGCATAGCCCATGCGGTTGTAGCTGAAGGCGTTCTTCACCACCTCGCTCACGATCACGCTCACCTGTCGGGCGGCGGCGCTGTCGCGCATGGGCATCAGCCACACCTGCTCGAACATCTGGAAATAGTTGATGAGCAGCGTGATGACCACAAAAAACAGAGTCGGCGTGAGCAACGGCAGCGTGATATAGCGCAGCAGCGCCCAGCGGGACGCGCCATCAATGCGTGCCGCCTCATAGTAGGTTTCGGAAATCCCTTGCAGGCCGCCCAGATTCAGCAGGGCGATATACCCCACATCCTTCCACACGCTAGTGATGACCATCGCGTAGATGGCGGTCTGCGGCTCAAACAACCACGCCGGGCCTTCGATGCCCACCCACTTCAGCGCGAAATTCACCAGCCCGTAGGCCGGGTTGAAAATCCACTTCCAGATGAGCGACACCACCACCCACGAGGCCACGACGGGCAGGAAGGTAGCGGTACGCACGACCAGAATGCCGCGCCAACGGTGATTCAGGAACAGCGCCAGCGCCAAACCCAGCACGAACGCCAGCGGCACATACAGCACGATAAACGTCAGCGTGTAGCGCAGCGCCGACCAGAAAGATGAGTCAGTAAGTAGTTCTTGAAAATTCGCCAGCCCCACGAATTCCGGTGGCCGGAGCAAGTTCCAATCGTTGAACGCCAACCAGAACGAGGACACAATGGGATAGACAATGAAAACCAGCAACCCTAAAAGGCTGGGCAGCAGGAAGAGGAGTACCCACTTCCATTTTTGCCATCCCCGGTTTCCAGCCATCACACTTCCTTTAACAACTAAACAAAGTCGGACTAAAAAAACTAGCTGCTCAACTGCAATAGACGCGGCTGAGGCTCAAATACCTCGTTCAGTACCAGCCCTGCCGCCCCCCGTGCCCATGTGTCATCGCTGACCGCCTCAATCCGCAGCACCACATCCTCGCCAAGCTGCCCGAAGGTGTGCTTTTTGATGGCCTCGCGCATGACCGGAAAGACGAAATCCCCCGCCCGCACACCTTCGCCACTCACGATAATCAGGCCGGGGTTGAGCAGGTTAATCAGGTTGGCGATTCCCTGCCCCAGCACCTGCCCCGCCGCCTCGTACACATGCAACGCCACCGCATCGCCAGCCCGTGCATAGGCCAGCAAATCCTCAATGGTGGCGGCGGTCAAACCATTCATGGCGGCGCGGCGCAATAACCAAGGATCGGCTACATAGGTTTCGAGACAACCGCGCTTCCCGCACTGGCAAATCACGCCCTGCGGATCAACGGTGGTGTGACCGAATTCGCCGCCGCTGCCGCGTGCGCCGCGATACATCTTGCCGTTCAGCACCATGCCCAAGCCCACACCGCGCCCCAGCGTCACCACCAGCAAATCGTTAACGTGCTGCCCCGGCCCGTACAACTTCTCGACCAGCGTCAGCGTGTTCACATCGTTGCCCAGAATCACCGGGTAATCGAGGCGATCTTCCAGCAGTTCCGCGAAGGGGACATCATGCCACCCGTTGTAAGGGGACATACGGCAGATTCCGTTGACCGAATCCACGATGCCAGCCATACCCACGCCCACGCCTAGCATGCGCCGATGGTCAATGTGGGAACAATCGAGCAAATGATTGATGGCGGCAGCTAACTGGTCGGAAACGCTGATCGGGTCGCGATTGCTCAGTTCAATCGTATCCCGCGAAACCACCTCGGCGTTCAGATCAGTCAGCGCCAGCGTCGCCTGTGTCTCCGCCAGTTTCACGCCCACCACATACGTTCCGGTGGCATTCAACGCCAGCAGGATAGGCCGCCGCCCACCACGAGAGTCACCTTCCTGTTTCTCGAAAATCAGGCCGTCCTCGATTAACGCCGCCGTCTGGTGCGTGACCGCCGCCGGGCTGATCTGGGTCTGTCGCGCAATATCGGCACGGGCAATCGGTCCATGTGACTTAATGACATTAAGGATGGTTGACCGATTCAATTCCTTCAAAAACTGCCGACGCGCCATAGTTTGTTTATCAAATAAACGAAGTTACCGATATTGTAGTCGTTTTTTTCAAAATTTGTCAACAAGCAAATTCACGCTACAAATGCCTCTACAGGACAAAATGCCCAATTTTCTCGTATTCCTACCAAAACGGTGTGCATTTTTATGGTGTTGTTGATATACTGTTAGCAACTCACATTTGTGACTTAAAAATTGCTTAAAAATAGCTTGTTTCAGCCTTCCCCATAACCATTTCGATCTTGTCTAATGGAGAGAAAGTGTCCATGCAGTCGAAATCCGTTCTGGAAAGAGTTGAATTGGTCGCTGCCGAGGAGATGATCTTCGCTGGGGATGGAGTGCGCCTAGCCGGGCAAGTGGATTACCCCGCGCCCCTCACCCGACGCAGCAACTTCCCCCTCATGTTCATCTTGCATCATGCTGGCAGCGATGACCGCAGCGGCTACGCCCATTTTGCACAGGCGGGGCTGGCAGCGGGTTATGCTGTGTTCCGCTGGGACAAGCGCGGCACAGGCAAAAGCGGTGCGGGCGGGCGGGGTTCCACCGTACAGGATGCAGTGAACGCCTATGAAATCGCCCTCGACCAACCGGGAATTGACCATAAGCATGTGGTCATTCTGGCGCAGGATGCCGGCGCGGGGATGCTGGGCAGCGCCTTCGGTCTGTTCGCCCGCGTCCAAATGCCCTACGGTGTGGTGCTGGCGACCAATACGCTGGACGAGGATACGATTGTCGCTATCGAATCCCGCGTGCTGGTGGTAATGGGGCAAAACGACTGGAATG
>CAIVEA010000667.1 GCA_903904765.1 uncultured Chloroflexota bacterium | reverse complement strand
GTTATACCGATGTGAACAAGGGGACACTGGAGCAGTTCGATAGCCATCTGGCGCGGTTGGATACGCTGATTGATGCACTCCAACGCAACGGAATGGCGGTGGGCGTGGTCAGTATCCCCTATTCGTACTGTGCGTATCGGCGTTTCTATGCCACGCCGGAGGATTATATACAGTTATATCTTGACCCACTGGCTGCACATTTGCAGGTGCGGGGCATCCCTTACGCTGAATTTGATCGGCGATTTTTCAGCGCGTATCCCCTCGGTGAGGAACAAGCTAAATTCTATTACAATTCTTCTCACGCCAAATTGGAAGGGGCAGAACTGTTCAGCGCATGGACAGGGGAGTTTGTGGCATCGTGGTTGAACGGACAGGAGCAATAAGCGTATGACATCCTCTTCCCCACAGTCCACAATGCATCGTCTGCGGCGCGAGGTGCTGGTGCTGTTGCTATGCCTGCTGCTGCTGGAGATTGGCGTGCGCTTGCCACCGGTTCATGCTGCGCTCAGCACCGCGCTCGACCCGTATGAATCGCTGCTGTGGTATATCATGAACATGCCTGCTTACCTGAAGCAGTTGCAGAATGGTCCGCATTATGACCTGTGGATGCTCGGTTCATCGTACATGATGACGGGACTCGATCCGCGCATCGTGCAGGCACAACTGGCAGTGACAGGTAACCCGACAACGGTACAGAACTACGGTTACACGGGCATGACGAACCTATCGGAGATGGCGCTGGTGGTGGAACGCTGGATGTTGCAGTACGACAAACCGCGCTATGCCATCATCGGCATCCAGATGAGCAATTTGTTTGACGGCAAACTGCCAGCTCGTGCGCGGTCATCACCGATGGAACGGATGATTATCTTTAACGATAGTCCCGAAAATCAAATGGTGCAGTTCGTTTTTCAGAACAGCGATCTGTTCCGTTTTGCGACTCTGGCGCGGAATGCGCTCACCGTTCCAGCAGAGAAAACCGTCGTACCGGAATTCCCTGTAGGCGGCTATGTTGAGCGCAACAAAACCATGACCTGTGACCCGGCAGTATGGGCAAGCACCTACAATCCGCCCGCAGAGGCTTTTGAGGGGCATGTAGCACGGTTGGATGCGCTCATCAATGCGTTCCGGCAAAACGGCGTGGAAGTGGCTGTGGTCAACATTCCATCGTCGTACTGTGGGCTGCGCGGGGGGTATTCGAGTACAGAAAACTACGAGCAAATGTACCTCGACCCGCTGGCAGCGCATTTGCAGGCCATCAATGTGCCGTATGCGGAGTTAGATCGGCGCTTCTACGCGGCCTATCCCGATGTGGATGAACAGGTGACGTTTTACTCGAACGCCTCGCATCCGAACGCAGAAGGCGCGAAACTCTTTAGCGCATGGACTGGGGAGTTCGCAGCAGCGTGGTTGAATAGGCAAGGGCAATAAACGTATGACATCATTTTCCCCACAGCCCACGACGCACCGCTTACGGCGCGGGGTACTGGCACTGGTGATGTGCCTGCTGCTGCTGGAAATCGGCGTGCGGTTGCCGCCTGTTCATGCTGCACTTAGCGCGGCGCTTGACCCGTATGAATCGCTGCTGTGGTATTACGGTTCGATGCCAGCCTACCAAGCGCAACTCCGCGATGGCTCGCATTATGATCTGTGGTTGCTCGGCTCATCGTATCTGGCAACGGCAATCAATCCCTCATTGATGCAGGATCAGTTGGCAACCGAAGGTGTGCCATTGACCGTGCAAAATTACGGTTTCAGCCTGATGCAGAACCTCTCCGATATGGCGCTGGTTGTGGAGCGCTGGATGTTCACGCTCGATAAACCGCGTTATGCCCTGATCGGCGTAGGTTGGGGAAACTATGGTAGTAATGGCTTGCGCCCGACCAAAGCCCGCACCTCCCCGATGGAACGCGCCACCATCTTCCGTGATACGCTGCATGACATTGTGGGCGGTTGGGTGTATGCCCATAGTGATTTGTTCCGCTATGCTACGCTGGCACGTTATGGGTTGACTGTGCCGCTGGAAACCACAGAAATTCAGCCCATGCCCGTTGGCGGGTTTGTCGCCAATAAAGATACCTACCAGTGCGATGAGGCGTTGTGGGTGAACACCAACCGGGTCATGCCATACGATATGCCCGGTCATCTCCAGCGGTTAGATGCGCTAATTGATACGCTCCAACGGAACAATGTCCCGGTAGCAGTAGTCAGCATCCCCGTTCCTTTTTGCTCGTATCGTCGGGTGTACACCGATACAGATAGTTACATTAATCTGTACCTTGAACCCATGAAAACCCATCTGGCAGAACGGGGCATTCCCTATGCCGAGTTTGATCGGCGCTTCTTCGCCGCCTTCCCCGATCCTGCGGATCAAGAGATTTACTATAACGATCCCAGCCATCCGAATGAGAAAGGGGCAGCGATCTTCAGTGAATGGGCAGGTGAGTTCGTCGCTGAATGGCTTCACACTCAGCAACCTTGATGCAAGATTGGATGGATGAATTCGACAGTGGATTACTCAGTTTGCGATAGAGCAATTATCAGAAAAGAAGGAAAAATCACATGATGAAAAAAGTACGCTGGGGAATTTTGAGTACCGCGAGCATTGGCCTGCGGCGGGTGGTGCCGGCCATCCAGAAGTCGAACAATGGCGAAGTGGTGGCGGTCGCCAGCCGCAGCTTGGAGAAGGCGCAGCAGTTCGCTGCCGCCAGCGGCATCCCCACCGCCTACGGCAGCTATGAGGAATTGCTGGCGGATCCGAACGTGGATGCTATCTACAACCCGCTGCCCAACAGCGAACATGCCGCGTGGAGCATCCACTGTGCCGAGGCAGGCAAACCCGTTCTGTGCGAGAAGCCCCTCGCTAGCGATGCCGCCGAAGCGCAGACGATGGTGGATGCTTTCACCAGCCGCAACCTGTTGTTCGCAGAAGGCTTTATGTACCGCTTTCACCCGCAGACGGTGGAGATCAAGAAAATGGTGGATAGCGGCGCAGTGGGACAGATCATCGCCCTGAATGCCACTTTCACCTTCGCCCTGTGGAACGACAACAACATTCGCCTCGATGCGGTGCTGGCGGGCGGCGGCCTGATGGACGTGGGCTGCTACTGCATCAACTCCATGCGTTTGATGACCGGACAAGAACCGATTGCGGGCAAGGCGCTGGCGCATGTGGGCGCGAGTGGCGTGGACGAGTGGCTGTCGGCGGTGCTGGCTTTCCCGAACGGCGCAATCGGGCATTTTGACTGCGGTGTGCGGGCGCAGCGCACCCACACCTATGAAATTCGTGGGACGAAGGGGCGCATTGTGGCGGAGCAGGCGTTCGTGCCGGAACCGCACGAACAGCCCATCGTGCGCTGGTGGCAAGAGGACAAGTACCACCACATCACCATGCCCGCCGCCAACCAGTACACGCTGATGACCGAAGATTTTTCGGACGCGCTGCTGAATAACCGTCCCCCGCGCTACAACGGGCAGGACGGTGTGGCAAATATGCAGGTGATTGACCGCCTGTTGGCTGATGCCCGCCGCTAGTGACCCTCATCCCCTACCCCTTCTCCCTCAAGGCGAAGGGGAGTAAGACCAACAGATGCGTCTTTCACCCCTCTCTATAGCGGTACTCCGCGTCTTGGAGAGGGGACGGGGGTGAG
>CAIVEA010000666.1 GCA_903904765.1 uncultured Chloroflexota bacterium | reverse complement strand
CTCTCTATAGCGGTACTTCGCGTCATGGAGAGGGGCAGGGGTGAGGTTTCTTCGTCTTGTGCCCCTCTTGCGCCCCTTCTCCATGAGGGAGAAGGGGTTGGGGGTTGAGGGTTAGAAGTAGCTGCCGATGATCTCCAGCACGCGGGAGATGTTGTTCGGGTCGCCGGACTGCACGGTGGTGGCGCTGGCGCGGGCGATGCTGCCCAACGTGCTGATGTCGGCGTTCGAGCCGTAAGCCACCGGAATGACGATCACCGGATTCAGGTCGCTGCGGCTGGCTTCGATGGCACGCAGCACATCGTTCAGGATGCCGGCGCTGGCGGTATCCGCGCCGTCGCTGAGCATGACCACCGCCCGAATGCGTTCATCAGCCTGTTCTTGATTCAAGCTGCCGATCACCGAGGCCAGCGCATCATACAGTGCCGTCCCGCCGTCAGCACGCAGGTTCTCGATGGTGGAGCGCAGCGTGGGTTCGACGGTTTCAAAGCTGCCCAGCGGCACGCGCACCGACACCTGATCGTTAAAGATCACCAGCCCGACGCGGTTGCCGGGTTCCATCTCATCGAGGAAGCGCAGCGCCGCCTGCTGTGCCTGACCAATCTTGTTCTCGTCCAGCATCGAGCCGGAAACATCAATCACCAGCAGAATGTCGGCCTGCTTCTTGACCAGCGCCCAACTTTCCTGAATGGCGATAATCACATCCGCCGATGGCACATCCAGAATGGTCTTGGGGCCTTCTAGCGTCACACCGTTTTCGTCCACGAACGGGAAGGCCAGCTTGACATCCGGGTTCACCGGACGGAAGCCTTCCGCCATGATGATCTCTTGCTGCGGGGCGAGCAGCACGTAGCGCGTGAACAACTGTGCGGCCTGCTTCTGCTCTGCCGTCACCCAGTCGGCATTGACGATGCCGAACGGATGCTCATGCCAGATCGTTCCTTCCTTCGGGTACAGCGCCACCAGTTTCTCCGGCGGTTTGTACTGCGTCAGGCCGCGATTGATGTAGATCAGGTCGTTTTCTTCCAGCGCCACAAAGTCCAGATATTCCGGCCCCTGCGCGATGTACTCTTTGAACTCGGTGGTGCGGCTGGAGTAGTGGCGGATCAGGCTTTCGATGCGGCGCACACCCTGCTGTACCGTGTCGTCGCGCACCTGCGCCAGATCAAGCTCGCGGCCTGTGAAACCGTTCTCGCGGGCGGAGGCGTAAAACTCTGCGATCAGTGTGGAGAGGCCAGTCGAACTTACGAACGGGTCGGTATGCCCGTAGAACACGGTGCGGCGGCAGTTGCTCACGCCATAATCGCACCATCCGTTGGGGCTGTTCAGCACTTGTAGCAGTTCTTCCCAGCCGATGTCGTCATAGCCCACCTTGTTGCGGATGGCCTGCAAACGGCTCTCCCAGATTGCCATCACGACAGGCGCGTTGGCGGTGGGCTGGCTGTTGGCGAGATCGAACAATTCGCGCCCGGAGCGTTCATTCGCCAGCGCCAGCCAGTGGCTGACCGACGGTTGGAAGATGACCGGTTTCAGCACATTCTGGTTGTTGGGCGCGATGATGGCGTTGACGATGCCCTGCATACTCGTGCCGGACGAGCCGCCCTTACCATTGGTGGGGTCTACAATCCACACCGGCCTTTCGCCGCTGGCGTAAGGCTGTCCGGTTTCGGGGTTCGTGCCTTTGGCCGATAGGTCGTTGAACGACTGGATGATGCGCGGCATGTACAATGCCGATTCCGGCGCGTAGATGATGCTCACTTCCACTGCGTTTGCGGGTTCGCCGCCACTGGAGGTGTTCCCGCTGCTCCCCGGCAGATCACAAGCGGACAGCAGCAACAGAGCCGCCGCCAGCAGCGCGAAAAGGATGCGTGATTTCATGGTCGTGTTTTACTCCTTGAGAGATTTGGGTCCCATTGGCCGATTAGCCTCCAGAATTTGTTCCGGGGACAGTCCCAGCACGTCGGTATCGTACAGAAATTCGCCTACTGTCCGCAGGTGTTCAGGAGCCATTGGCAGGTTCACACGCCTGCCATAATCCATGATGTCTTTGATGAATTTTTCCCGCGCTGGATTCGACCGGAGGAGAGTCTGCGCGAGAACCTGTTGTTCGCGCTTCTCGACAGCACGCACCAGCATATCGCGCAGGCGGCGCATATCCTCCAGCGCCAGCGTGTTATCTTCGATTGCGAGTTCGAGCATCGTAATGAGTAATGTTGAGGTCATCCCGGCGCAATCCTTTTCCGTCAGCCGTTTCTACTGGTTCGAGCCAAACCACTGAATCAATCCCTGAGTATCCGAACGGGACGGAATCTGCACGACCTGTCCGTAATCCGGTGTGAGCAGCACGCCGTAAGGGACGGCAGCCGCGAACAGCGCGTCCGCTTCGGTGGGTTCGCTGGCGGCGGGGCGCAATCCGTAGGCGGTCAGTTTATTCTGTGCCATCGGTGCCGCCAGCGCGTCCGCCAGCAATTTGATGGCTTCGCCCACGTCCGTTGCATCGGGGTCGGTGCTGTCCTGCCATGCTGCCAGCGGGAAATCCAGCACGAACTGATGAACGGGGTAGTTCAGGCGAACCTCTTCAATATTGAGCAGGCCGCGCAGGTTGAGCAACCATTGGGCTTCCGGGAACAGCGCAATTTCGACGGTGGACGGGCCGCGTGCCATCGCCGCCGCCGGATCGCTGCCGAGCGTGGTGAAGTTCGGCACGCTGTTCACGACGGGCAGCAACCAGTCGTGGAAATCGCTCTGGCTCAGGCTACGTGCTTCCAACGTGGGGGTCTGGTAGAAGCTGGCCGCGCCAGAGAGCAGCGCCGCCACACCCCCAATTTTGCGGTTGGGCTGCGCGAACGCCAGTTTGACGAATTGCCAGTCGGTACTGCCGCCGATGGCATCCCAGCGTTCGGCTTTTGCCAGCGTTTGCACTGCCGACCAGTCCAGCGGTTGTGCGCCGTTCTGTGTGACCACCGTCACGCGGCTGGCATAGCCACCCCACAGCAGCGGGGTGCGTGCCAACGATGGCGTGAGGCTGGTTAAAGGAACGCCGTTTTCCTGCGCGTACTGCACCGATAGGGCTGAACCCGCCAGCCATGCGTCCGGGTGGCTGCTGGCCGTCCATGTGCGCCCGCTGCCCGCCCACACATCTAAATCATCGGTGGCGCTCAGTTTGAACAACACGCGGCGGGTGGCGCTCACGGTGGGCTGGGTGGCATTGAGCGCGTCCACCACCTCCTGCGCCCATGCCTGCGCCAGCGGGTCAACCGCAACGATGACTTCCATCGCGGGCTGTGCGCGTAAAAATTGGCCTGCGCCGACGATGATGGCTGCCGCCACAATGAATAGGAAAATGAAAATCGTGCCACGTCTCATGGGTATGTCCTAGTGACCAGAAAAACCACCGCGCAGGTCAGTCAATACATGATGGATTCTACCGCGTTTGGCGCGATAGCATCCCCGCATTACGCGGGGTTTCGGCTGGTGCGCTGCGCTCTCTTAACAGCATAACATAAGGCGGGCATTTTCGTACCGCAGTCCTATATTCAAGTTGCAAAAAATTGAATACGCTATATGAAGAAGCACATTACGTAGGGGGAATGGATGATGATTCCGTTGAACCGTATGGTTGGGTTGTGGGGTGTGCTGGTACTGCTGCTGCTGGGGAGCGCAACGGTGATGGCACAGGAAAATAGCACGCATACCGTCGTGGCTTACGATTCGCTCGATCAAATTGGCGCGTTTTACGATGTGCAGCCAGCCTGCCTTGCCGAGAAGAATAACCTGTCGCATCCCGGCAAGTTGCGCGTGGGTGATAAAATTGTGATTGACTACGCCTGTCCGCCTTACGATGGAGTGGATGTGGTGGTCAACCCGCGCAGCAATGAAGCCAGTGGAAACGCGGCCACCAGCGGACAGGGTGGCGGCAGTGGCAACGGTTACACCGTGCAGCGTGGTGATACGCTGGATGGCATCGCGGCGCAGTTTGATGTGCAGGTGGCCTGCCTTGCTGACCAGAACAGTATTGAGCGCATCAACCGTGTGTTCCCCGGTCAGGATTTGGTGATTCCCGTCAACTGCCCGCCCTATGATGGCTACGACACGGTGACGAAGAAGTAGCCCTCACCCCTCTTATCCCCTCTCCTAGCTGTATTCAGCGGTTGGGAGAGGGGCGGCCAAATCCCATTTCCCCACACATGGAGCAAGGGGAACAAAATCGAGGCAAGTACCTTTCGTAGGGACAACACCCGTGTTGTCCGCTTTTGTATCCGTGTCCCCTCGTTTCTGACCCAAAAGAACACGACACACGTCGCGTTCTTTTGGGAACATACCCGGATTAGGCCTCGACCTGTGCCGTCTGTGCGAGTTATTCCGTTTCCGGTTCACGCCCGTTCAACACGTTCAGGAAAATCTGCTCGAACAGAGCTTGGTTCGCAGCCACCGCCACCCGCACCGGATAGCCATCTGGCGTTGAAAGGGTACGCCCGAATTCTTTACCCTCGTCCGTGACAACTGTGATGGTGCGTTCCTCAATGGTCACGACGCGCTCATCCGAAGTCACCACCGCCGCCAGTTGATCCCAGAAGTAGAAGCCATTCGACATATACGGCGCGATGTCTGACATCACGACATAGGCAAACTCGGCTTCCGGCGTTGTCCGATTTGCAGCGAGTTTCCGG
>CAIVEA010000665.1 GCA_903904765.1 uncultured Chloroflexota bacterium | reverse complement strand
CTGTGCCGCTTGAAAACCAGCAATCGTCTGGTTGGGGTCTCTGCCAACTGGCTTCTCGCACAAAATATGCTTGCCCGCCGCCGCAGCCGCACGGATTATCTCCAGATGCAAACCGTTAGGCGCGGTAATGTTGACGGCCTGCACGGCGGGATGCTGGATCACATCCAACCAGTTGGTGGTGGACTGCTCAAAGCCAAAGCGTTCCTGCGAGGCTTGTGCGCGAGAGGCAACATCATCGGCGCAGATGACGAGGCGCGGACGCACATCGCCATCGAAAAAGCGGTCTTTGATCTGGTTATAGGCGCGGCTGTGAACCTGCCCCATCCAGCCCATACCGATCACACCAATGCCTATTGTTTTGACCATGAAAATATTTTCCTTGCGTATGAAGATCATCCATGACGGACGATAGGTATTTTCTGTAATTCTATCCACTGCGGCAAAATGATGCGAAACAGGCTGCCGCGCCCAATCTCGCTCCGCACCTCAATATCGCCAGCATGGATGTACGCGATTTTGCGGGCAATCGTCAGCCCGAGGCCAAACCCCGGCGTGCTGTGCGCTTCATCCTGCCGCCAGAATGTCTCAAAGACGCGGGGCAAATCGGCTTCAGGAATGCCCACCCCCGTGTCCTGCACTTCCACCACCACCTTTTGCTGATCGTTGAAAACGCGCACCGTCACCTTCCCATCTTTCGGGGTGAAGCGATAAGCATTGTCGAGGATTTGTGTGATGGCTTCCAGTAGCTGTGTGGCGTTACCTTTCACGCGCAACGGTTGGGGCGGCTTCGTCCACTCCAGAACGGGAAGTTCGCCATGCTTCACACGCATCTGTTGGCACACACCATCTGCCAACTGCCCTATTTCTACAGGGATGCGTTGCTCCGGCAGATCACTTTCGAGATTGACCATCTTCAGCAGCATCTCGACGAGCATGGAGGTGCGCTGCACTTGCGCTTGAATCGTGCGGGCTTTCTTGCGGCGACGTTCGGCATCTTCCAACCGTTCCAGCAGGGCGGCGCTGGAATTAATGACGGTCAACGGTGTACGAAACTCGTGAGCCGCATGTTGAATGAACTGGTTGAGCAAATGGATACGCTCTTTTTCGAGCATGATCTCCAGTTCTTGCTCCCGCATACGTTCGCGTTCGGCAGAAGCCTGTTGTTCGGTAGTGACATCGCGCAGCGTGAGTACCCATCCCGCCAGTTCATTACTCTGCTTCTCGTAAATCGGTGAAAATAACACCGTGATGAATGCAGCCTTGCCATTCAACTCGACTTTTACCATGCGCTTGTGAACGATCTCTGCGGAATCCAGAGTCCACATCTCCTGCATCCAATCGGGCAGCACATTCTGGATCGGATGCCCGATCAACATAGTACGATTCTGCTTGGGATCAAGGAAACGGAAGGCGCTGGGGTTGGTATCCACCACCCGCCGCATCCGGTCTACGACGATCATGCCATCCTGCAAATTGTCAATCAGCGTGTTCCGCGCAATCGGCACAATTTCGAGCAACCTGCGCCCGAACATCGCCCATAAATAAATCCCACCGGAAAATAAGAACAGAATTGTGGTGATGTCGAACAGCTTGGAAACGGGCGCAATCACCTGCGCGATATTGCCGACCAGCGGAACCGCTACACCCGCGAGGATCAGGATCAGCTGCTGCCGGTACAACCCTTTCGCTCGCCGCGTCGCCCGGATAAGCAGCAGCAGCGAACTCACAAACAGCGCATAGGAATACACGACCACAACAGGATAAGCCGACCCGCGAGGCCAGTAGTAGACGAGCAAATCAGTGCTTCTATGAATTTCAGGCGAGAGATTCCACAGCAGTTGTAGGAAGTCATTCGCCAGCACCAGCATACTCAAAATCAGGGGTTCAAACAGCAGCACCAACCGCCACCGCCGCAACCCATCATCAAACCCGATGAAACTCATCAGAAAGATGAACCACAAGTTGGGCGCGAGGACGCTGGCAATCCACTGAACGCGAAACCACTCCATCTGCCACGACATATCGCTGAACGCGATGCGCGTCCCCTGCGCGAATGCCCATGCGCCATTCCCCGCCAGCAACAGCAGCAGCGGGATGGCAGATCGCGTCTGTCGGCGCTGCCATGCACCATAGGCTCCCACCCACGACACTAACGCCGTTATCCATAGCACAACCGAGAAAAGCGACACCTGTAACACATTACACCTGCGGCTTATAGAAAATCGGTGCAACCGCGTGATTGGCGGCGCACATTATCCCAGCACAACAACTCCGACATCCAAGCGAGTATAGCGTATGAACAAGTTCATGAATTGCAAAAAAGTCCACTGGCTAAACCGATTTCTCCACAAATGATTCTACCCATTCCGGCAAAATGATACAGAACTGACTGCCATAACCCACTTCGCTGTGGACTTCAATTTCTCCCTCATGCAATTGCACAATCTTTTGAGCAACAGCCAACCCCAACCCGAAACTCGCGTCAGGATGGGCGATATCTTTCCGCCAGAACATCTCAAAAATATGCGGCAAATCCGCCGCTGAAATCCCTATTCCAGTGTCCTGTATACAAATACGCACTTTTTGCTCCAACGTATATACACGCACAGTGATCTTGCCATCTGGCGGCGTAAACCGATAAGCATTATCCATAACCTGTGAAACCACATCCATCAACTGCTCGGCATTCCCGAATACACGCAGGATGTCGGGCGGTTGCTGCCAGTCCAACGCAGCACGTTCTTCTTTCATCTGAAGCGCGTTCTGGCACACATTATTCACCAGCAACCCCACATTCACCGGAGACCAGCGTTTGATCGGCTCACCTTCCAGATTCACCATTTTGAGCAGCGTATCCACTAGATTGATCGTCCGCTGCACCTGTTCCTGAATGATGCGTGCTTTCTTGATGCGCTTATCACGATCTACAATCCGTTCCAGCAAAAAGGCGCTGGAGGTCATGATGGTCAGGGGCGTTCCGAACTCCTGCGCCGCATTACGGATGAACGTGGTGAGCAGGTTCATTCGTTCTTTTTCCAGCCGAACCTCAAGCTGTTGTTCGCGCAGTTGTTCACGTTCCGCTTGTGCTTGCTGTTCCACCGTCACATCGCGCAAATTCAGCACCCATCCTAACACCTCGGAACTCAACTCTTTGTAGATGGGGTACAACTGCACTGTCACAAAACCCGCCTGCCCATCAATATTGGCCTTGAGCGTTTGCTTGAGTACCGTCGGCACAGGAGACAGCGTCCACATCTGTTGCATCCATGCGGGGAGTACATCGCGGATCGAGTTGCCGATCAACATCGAACGTTCCTGCATCGGATAGATAAAACGATAGGCGCTAGGATTTAAATCCACCACACGCAGCAGACGATCAACCACAATCACACCGTCCGGCAGGCTGTCAATCACCTTATTGCGGGCAATCGAGCCAATTTCGAGCAACTGATGTCGGAAAATCACCCACAAATACAACACCCCGCACACCGCGAATAAAACGGTAGTGATGTCTACCAGTTTTGAGAGGCGAAACACGAGTTGCAGGACGTTGCCAATGGAGGGAGTCAATGCAGTCAAAAATACGACCACATAGGGTAGGCGCTCGGAAGCGGGAGTTCGCCAGATGGTGCGGAGGAGCAGCGCCATCCCCGCCAAAACCAGTCCATAGAGATACAACACGTTCACATAGTAAAGCGGGGCGGGCAGAGCATAATACACATGCAAACCCGCAATCGTATTCTGCTCAAACTGTGTTGTAATGAGATGATGACTGTCGTTAGTCAATACCAACCCGTAGATCAGCAGCAAAGACGCAACCAGCAGCGACACCCGGCGGCGGGTGAACCAGTGTTCATAACCGATGAAATGCAGAATGAACGCGAACCAGCACAGTGGGACGATCAGAATACCAATCCATATCAGGCGAAACCATGTCAGTTCCCATAGGAAATCGGACGATGAAATCCGCATGGCGAGGGAAAATGACCAGAAACCACAGGCTGTCATCAGCGCAACCAGCCATCGCGCTGTCCGATTTTCGCCCCGGTACAAAGCCACCGCCGCCACTGACCACGAGAGGGCGGTGGAGAGCAGTAAAATTGTCCCAAAAATAGAAAACTGCCACACCTTACACCCATTCCTCAACCGGAATGACTACCCTGCATATCACCCATACAGTACGAATCAAAACCTCATCACTGTAGCTTTTCCTCATATAGATACAAATTACATCACTTCAGGGATAAAAAGTTATGTGATTTTAGATATTTAACTTACTGTTACTATGAGGCTTTCCGTCAAATCAGAGGGGAATTATTTTTCTGGCAACATAATGCGGAAGGTGCTGCCTTGCCCGACGCGGCTTTCCACT
>CAIVEA010000664.1 GCA_903904765.1 uncultured Chloroflexota bacterium | reverse complement strand
GGCTGCTCTTGCCCACGTTGGGACGGCCCACGATGGCGATTCGCAGAATATCTTCTTCATCCACGCCATCGTCGTCAATCAGGCTCCTGAACGCTTCCACAACCGCATCCAGCAAATCGCCCACACCGAGGCCATGAATGGCGCTGATGGGGAACACTTCGCCCAGACCGAGCGAGTAGAACTCGACAGCATCTTCTTTGCGCTGCGGATTGTCGGCCTTGTTCGCCGCCACAAAAATCGGCTTGCCTTCGTTGCGCCGCAGGATTTCGGCGATTTCCTCATCGGCGGCGGTGATGCCGTGCATGGCATCCACCAACATCACGATTACATCGGCATCCTCGACGGCCTGCAACGCCTGTGCTTTAATCAGCGGCACGAAATCGGCGCTGCCTTCCGCCAGCGGCGCGACATCGCGCACGCCTTTGGGTTGATAAACTTCAATACCGCCAGTATCAATCACGCGAAATTCCATGCCGACCCATTCAGCCTCGGCCTGCAAACGATCGCGTGTCGTACCGGGGATGTCATCGGTGACGGCTAAACGTTGCCCCACCATCCGGTTAAAGAGGGTACTCTTACCCACATTCGGGCGGCCTACCAGTGCCACCAGCGGCTTACGCGCCATACTCCCACAGCCTTTCACTCCCAGCAGTCATCAAGAGTCTGCGGAAGATCACTCATCGAAAGGGGCATGTCCAACCGAACATGCCCCTGATCGCATTGTAGCAGAGATGGACGCGCCATGACTACGGTGGTTCAGGTCTGGGCGTGGTGACAGGGGTGGTGAGCGCAATTTCGACATCAATCTCAGCAGGCAATACCGAGGTATTGGCGGTGGCGGCCTGTGGCTGACTGAGCGAAACCGTCGGGACGAGCGTGTAATTGCCGGGTGACAGGTTGTTCAAATCCAGCAGCACGCGGATGTCCGCAGCCGTCATCGCGTCTAGCTGTGCAAGCGGCCCCGTGACTAGCACCGATACCACACTGGGGGCGAGATGCACCTCACTGTTGGGTGGCACGCCCAGCGTTTCGACGGTGATACTATCGAACTGTCGGCTGGTGGTGACGGCGCTGATCTCAATGCGGACGTTGATATTTTCCTGTGACAACACGATCAGGCTGGAATCCGGCATTTCCACCGGAACGGAAATGCTGAAGGTGTCGGTCTGCTGGCTCAGGTCAATCGGCGCAGTGCTGAGCGTTTCGGGCAGTGCCGCAAGGCTGGCGGGCGCACCGCTGACCAGTACCGTTTGCGGCTCATAACTGAGCGCATTCAGCACATAACCAGCGGGAGGCTCACCCTGAATGTTGGGGCGCACACTGATTTCGCGCACATCGTCGCGGCGGCGAATATTCACGAGGACATGCACCACCGCCGGATCAATCGTCACGTCAGAAACGATGTTATCGTCGGCATTCACCGCGATCAAGCGAATATCGGCCTCATACGGGTTGCGCTGCTGCCGCAGGTCGAGGACGGCCTGTGCTGCGATCACCTCATTCACGCGGCTGGCTGTACCGCTGACCAGAACCTGATTCAAACTGACATCGAAGGTTGGCTCGTCGCGAGAGTAGCCTGCTGGAGGTTCGCTGCTGATAACGGCACGCAATGGGACTTGTTTCTGGGCGGCCTCTTCCAGCGTCAAGCGAATGCGGCTGGGAGAAATATCCACAATCGTACCCGGTTGGCGGCTGAGATGCGCCTGAATATCCACCGTATGCTCGCCGGGGCTGAGACCCGTCAAATCCGCCCACAATTCAATCTCATCTGCCCGCAGGAGTTCCTGCACCGAACGCGGGGCGCGAACGACCACCGTTGCCATGCGGTTGGCAGTGATGGGTGCAGTAATCAACATACCCTCGTCGGGCGTGAGACGCACCTCGATCAGATCGGGGAAACGCTGCTGAATGACGGGGTTGGATTGGAAGGTGGCGATAATCCAGACCAGAAAAGCCAGTGCCAAAGACCCTAAAAACCAGAAAAGATTACTGAGCAGCACACGCTGACGATTGGAGGGATTGGAGAGCATCAGGTCTGCTTCCGCATGCTACGCAGGGTATCCATGAGGCGCTGCCCGCGATAGACGAGTTGGCGCAGAGGGGTATCCGCCGTCTTGTTTTCCTCGCCATAGAAAGCGTTCAAAATCGTCCGCAGGCGCTTCGAGTCCAGTTTAGGAATCATGCGCCCGCTGTTGGTGATGGCAATCTTGCCCGTCTCTTCGGATACCACAACGCAGATGGCATCGCCCACTTCGCTGATGCCGAGCGCGGCACGGTGACGTGTCCCCAGCTTGGGATCGGGCAAGTTGCGGCTGGCGGTCAAGGGCAGCACCGAGGCGGCGGAGGCCAAGCGACCATTCACGTCCACGATGGCCGCGCCATCATGCAACTCGGTTTTAGGCCAGAAAATAGTGAGGAACAACTGCGATGTAACTTCGCTATCTAGCCGGATTCCGGTGCGGATGTATTCTTCGAGGCTACTGTTACGCTGCAACACGATCAATGCGCCATGCCGCCGTTCCGAGAGCTTCTCGACAGCCTGACAGACCTCGTTAATCACGCGCCCGCGCACGGTATCTGGCGCTTGCCGTGCACCGAACATCTGCACCCGCCCCAACTGCTCGAAGGCGCGGCGCAGTTCGGGTTGGAAGATAACTGGAATGGCGATCCCTAGCACCACCACGATATTTTCCAACAACCAGCGCAGCGCCAGCAAATTGAGCAAGCTGGAGAGGAGCAACAGCGTGATGAACACCAGCAGCATCCCGCGCAGGAGCGCCATCGCCTGAGTGCCGCGAATGAAGAAACTCGCACCGAAGAACACCAGCCCGACCAAGAAAATATCGAGCAGCGAACGCAGATTGAGGTTCTCCAGCGCCCACAACAATTCCATAGCGGGTTAACCGCCTAACTGTGAAAGCAAGTGCTTGTATTCATCCACACCATCTGGCCCCAGCGAGATAATCTGACGAATGGTGCTGATGGCCTCTTGATGCAGGCCAGCCTGCAACTGCAATTCGCCCAGCGCATCCAACTGTTTAATGGCATCTTCTTTGCGCTTGAGTTGGCGATAAATGGCCGCCAAACGGGAGCGCAAACCGGTGTCGTTGGGATAAAGTGTGACCAATTCTTCCAGCAATTGGGTGATGCGGTTAGCCTGCTTATTGCGAGCGTAGATACCTAGCAGTGTATCCAATTTCTTGATGGCTTCCACGCTGTTCTGCTGGCGGTAATGAATATCCACCAACATGCGGTGAGCGCGTTCGTCATCCGGCGCAACCTGAATGATTTCTTCGTAGGTCTTTTGAGCGCGGCGAATATCCAAGCGCATCTGGTCAATATCTGCCACGCGATGCTTGATGCGGACGATCTTGTCGCTAGAAACGCCCTCACGATTCGCCAGCCGTTCAGCAGCTACGAACACATCGCGGGACATATCGAAATTGCCTAGCTGATGGTGGGTATCAGCCAGATCAATATATTGGTCGAGCGCCTCCTCCCAGCGCTGCTCATTTTCGAGCAGTTCGATCAGGCTTTCGCGCACCGAAACATCCAGCGGAGCCATCTCCAGCACTTCGCTCAAAATCGAAGCGGCACGATCATTCTCTTCGCGCACCAGATAGGTTTTGGCGATCATGTTGTATTTGTTGATGGCCTGCCGCACGCGACCTTCGCGCATCATGATTTCAGCCATCCGCACATGCACAGGCAGGTAGAACGGCGAATACTCCACTGCACGGTGAGCTTCGTCCATCGCCAACGTGTACAGGCTCTGGCGCATGTAGCGGTCAATGCGAGAGACGGCATCGGTCAGTTCGTCGCCCCGGCTGGCAACCAGTAAATCCACCATACCCTGCTGCCCCTGATCGCGCAGGATGTCTTCCATCTGGCGGCGGGTTTCGCGGATGCGCTGCTTCCACTCTTTACCACTGAGCATTTCCAGAAAACGACCGTTGATGGCGGAGACATCCTCGTTAGAGCGATTTTCGAGGACGCTTGAAAGTTGATCGTAGATCGCGCCGAGTTCGTTCAGATCATCATCTGCCGTCGCCAGCGCCATATCCACTTGCTGCAAACTTTGAAGCAGGTAACGGGTGGCCTGCTTCTGCTTGCCCATATCGAAATAGGCCTTGCCGAGGGCATGATACGCACCGGCGGCCAGTTGTGCATTGAGCGAAGCTTCGCCCAGATGCTTGATGGCCTCGTCCGGGCGCTTATTCAACACCAGCAACCCGCCCAAATTCATCTTCAGGCCCGGATGGTTCAAGCGCGATTCGGCACGTTGATAGGCAGCAATCGCTTCAGGAAGTGCCTGCTGCCGCTGAAATTCCATCGCTTGCAGCGCATCACCACCGGAAGCATCCAGCATTCCGCCTTCGATCACGTAGGTCGCCAGAATGCCGAGCGCATCTGTCATGGCTTCACCCATCGGCCCTAGCGGGTCGGCTTCGGGGATGGAAATCTGCGGTCGTTGAGATGGACGACCTCCCCCTGTACCCGGCTTGGGAGGAGTGGCTTTATCATCCGACGGCAGAATGATTTCCGAACCGCTTTCCAACGCCCGTAGCGCGTTCAAGGTGGGGGTGTATTTCGGGTCGAGCTTCAAGGCACGCTGGGCGATTTTCACCGCGTTGTCTTTATCGCCCCGCCGCTGCAAAGCGGCAGCGAGTTCCAGATAGCCGCGAATGGCCTTCGCTTTCTCACCCAACCGTTCGTAAGTCTGCGCGATTTTGGCCTGCACATTGACCAGACCGGGAGAAAGGCGGGTGGCCTGCTCCCAGTTGGCGATGGCTTTCGCTAGATCGCGTTGTCCGATATACATCTCCGCGACATTGATGTACTGCTGGCCGGCCTCTTTCAGCCGCCCGATTTTCTCCAGCACATCGGCGCTTTTCTCCAGCGGAATAGGGTCATCGGGGGAAAGTTGATGCGCCCGCGAATAGACCTTCAGCGCATCATCCAAGCGACCCACTTCCAGCAAAGCCAAGCCCAAATGAATGTGCGCGAGGGCATCATTCGGGAATTCCTGCACGGCTTGTCCGTAAGTGGCGATGGCCTGCTGCCAGTCTTTTTCCCAAGCCGCATTGTGGCCGGCTTCCATCGCCCGATTGTAGGCTTCCTGATTACCCGCCATAAATGACTCCACCCACTCGATTGATTACGACATTAACTTAGTGAGGATAGCTTTCTGAATGTGCATTCGGTTTTCGGCCTGCGGGAAGATAACCGACTGCGCTCCATCTGCGACTTCATCGGTGATTTCCTGCCCCCGATGGGCGGGTAAACAGTGCATGACCACCGCCTGCGGGGAGGCGTTGTGCAGCAAATCCACATTGACCTGATAAGGCCACATGACCTGTAAACGCGCCTCGGTTTCGGCCTCCTGCCCCATACTCACCCATGTATCGGTGTAGATCACGTCTGCGCCATCCACAGCCGAACGGGGGTCGGTATAGGTCTGGATGCGGCAACCACTGACAGATGCAAACGGCTCGGCCTCGCTGAGTGATTCTTCGGAGAGGCCGTAGCCTTGCGGCGTGGCGATGCTGAAGTGAACGCCGAAATGGGCAGCGGCTAGCAGCAACGAGGAGGCCACATTGTTACCGTCGCCCACATAGGCGATTTTCAACCCCTTGAGCGAACCAAAATGCTCGTAGATGGTAAGCAGATCGCCCATCGCCTGACAGGGATGCTGCGCGTCGCTCAAGCCGTTGATGACCGGCACATTCGCCCACCGCGCCAGTTCTACCACATGGTCATGGGCAAACACACGCGCCATGATGCCCTGCACATAGCCAGACAGAACGCGAGCGACATCGGCAATGCTTTCGCGCTTGCCCAGACCAATTTCGTCCGGGCCGAGCATCATGGCACTGCCACCGAGGTGCTTCATGCCCATCTCGAAGGAAACGCGGGTACGCAGCGACGGCTTCTGGAAAACCATCGCCAGCGTTTTGTTCTGCAAAATCGGCGCATTCCCACCCGCTTTGAATTCGGCCTTCAAGCGGAGCGCCGTGTCCAGCAGTTCCTGCAAAGATTGGGTTGACCAATCAGAGAGCGTGATAAAGTCTTTCATGGTGATTCTTCGTGGTGCAGAGAATAGAGAATAATGGAGGATTATATCATCGTTCAAAGCATGGCGAAACCATTGAACAGATGACGAGAATAGTACAAAATGCACGCTGCTATGCGATTGCGTCGTCCATTCCCCCACCCTTCGCAACGGCATCTTGGATTGATAATGAAAGTTTGATCGGCTATAGTCCTGACAGTTGATATCACAAGGGAGACTTTTCGGTGCGAACTGAGCATCTACAGTATTTAGCCTGCCCCAAATGTCGCTCCCCATTTGAGATCATCGAAAATAGCACGCCTGTTGATGGACGAATTGAAACAGGCATGCTTCAATGCAGCGGGTGTCAAGCGCAATACCCTATCGTTCGTTTCATCCCCCGCTTTGTCCCGCGTGATAACTATGCGACCACATTCGGCTATCAATGGACAATCCACGCGCAAACGCAGTACGACAGCCACAACGGGACGCGAATTTCGGAAACCCGTTTCTTCAATGAGACCAAATGGCCGCGCCGACTTGAAGGCCAGACAATTCTGGAAGCTGGCAGCGGGTCGGGACGGTTCACAGAACAAGCAGTATCCACAGGTGCGTTTGTCGTTTCGCTGGACTATAGCTTCGCGGTGGATGCCAACTACGCTTCCAACGGACATCATCCCAATCTGTTGATCGTCCAAGCGAGCATTTATGAGATGCCCTTCGCACAGAGCGCCTTCGATAAGGTGATCTGTATCGGTGTCCTTCAGCACACGCCGGATGTGCGGCGCTCGTTCATGGATTTAGTCCCCTATGTGAAACGCGGTGGTCAACTGGTGGTAGATGTCTATCTCCGCGAGACAGGTCTGTTGGGGACGATCAAACAAGCACTCAAAGTGAAATACTGGGTGCGTCCGTTCACCCGTCGCATCGCACCCGAAAAGCTGTACAAAGCCGTCGAACGCTACATCAACGCCATCTGGCCACTGGCTACGCTAATTAGCCGCATCCCACGCATCGGGCGAAAATTCAATTTTGCGTTTCTGCTGGTGGCGGATTACAGAGGAGCGTACCCGCTGACGGAGCATCAACTCCGGGAATGGGCTATTCTGGATACTTTCGATATGCTGTCACCGGCCTACGACACTCCCCAGTCCGCCGAAACGCTGCACCAGTGGTTCACCGAAGCCGGAATGCAGCAGATCGAGGTGCATCGGGGGTATAACGGTGTCGAAGGACGCGGAGTGAAGGGATAAGCGCGTATGTGCGGCATCGTTGGCATTGTTCACCATGACGCGAATCATCCTGCCAGCGATCTGAGTGCGGCGCTGGCGGCACTGGCGCATCGTGGGCCGGACGATCATGGCAGCTACCAAAACGGTGCGGCGAGCATGGGCATGGCACGCCTGAGCATCATTGATCTGGCGGGCGGTCACCAGCCCATGACCGACGAAAGCCGCCGCTACTGGATCGTCTTTAACGGCGAAATCTTCAACTACAGCGAACTGCGTGCCGAACTGAGTCATCTGGGGTACCGCTTTCACAGCACATCGGATACGGAAGTCGTGCTGGTGGGTTATCGCCACTGGGGTACGGCGGTGCTGGAACGCTTGAATGGTATGTTCGCCCTCGCCATCTGGGATGAGCAGGACGAACGGCTGTGGATTGCCAGAGACAGATTGGGCATTAAGCCGCTGTACTATACGCAGTTGGCGGGCGCGTTCCGGTTTGCATCCGAAATCAAGGCGATTCTGGCAGCGCCGGAAGTGCCGCGCACTATCTCGCGCATCGGGCTGACGAACTATTTAACTTATGGTCACGCGATTGCGCCTGATACGATGTTTGAAGGAATCTTCAAACTGCTCCCCGGTCATCATCTAACCTATCACAAGGGCGCGATTCGCATCGCCCCGTACTGGACAGTCCCCTCATCAGGACAGCCAGCCATCCATTCGCTTCAGGATGCCATTCAGCAAAGCCGCGCACTGGTGGAAGATGCTGTCCGGCTACACATGGTTGCCGATGTTCCGGTGGGCGCATTCCTGAGTGGGGGGATTGATTCGGCGACGGTAGTCGGGTTCATGACGCGGCTGACGGGCAAAGTCAAAACGTTCTCACTGGGATTCGAGGACGATCAGCGCAACGAACTGTCGGCGGCGCGGCGGCTGGCACAGCATTTCGGAACAGAACACTACGAGACAAATATCGCGTTCAATCAGTTGCCGCCTCTACTCGAAAAGCTAGTCTATCATTTCGATGAACCGTTCGGCGATGCGTCCTGCTTCCCGACTTATCTGGTGTCACGGCTGGCGCAGAACCACGTCAAGGTGGTGCTGACGGGCGACGGCGGAGATGAGATTTTCGGCGGCTACGTGCGCTACCGTGCTGAACAAATGTCGCCGCTGGTGCAGGCAGTCCCGCGATTCATGCGTCAAATGGCGCTCTCCACGCTAAACACTGTCACGCTGCGCCAGCATCGGCTGAAGCGCATCCTCCGCATCACGCTCCACAGCAATCCGGGGCGGCGCTACGCCGGTTGGTCGGAAGTGTTCAGCCGCGATTTGTTCCAGCAGATGGTATCGCCCGCCTACCAGAATCCAGACTACGACGTTTACGCCCCTTACGAGGCGCTCTATCAAGCCTCATCCGCACTCGACCTGACGAATCGGGCAATGTATACCGACCTCCAGATGCGATTGCCCAACCTGTATCTGGAAAAGGTTGACAAAGCGACCATGGCGACCAGTCTGGAAGCCCGCGTCCCGCTGCTGGATTACCGTCTCGTCGAGATGGCGCAGCGCATCCCGTCGAAATTCAAAGTGACGAATCGGGAAACGAAAGTCATCTTCCGGCAAGCGGTAGCGGATTTGCTGCCGTCAGATATTCTTCAACTGCCCAAGCATGGGTTTTCTGTGCCGACGCGCCTATGGTTTCAGGGACATCTCAAGGATTTCGTGCGGGATATACTCACCAGCTCATCCGCCCGGTCACGCGGCCTATTTGACACACAGGTGATCGAACAAATACTCGACGCTCATGTGCAAGAACGAGGACTATACGAAACCCATCTATGGCTACTGCTGAACTTTGAGTTGTGGGCGCGGCGCTATCTGGATTCGGGTTCAGGAATTGCAGCACCCGGCATGGTGGAGGGTAACTAGAACGCCATGCACATCCTCGCCATCCTTCGACTGGGCAAAGCCAAAGCGCGAGATAAACTGACGCCGCTTTTGCAGGTGACAGAGGCGGATCGCGTCACGCTTATCCGCCACGCGCCGATTGCGCTGGAATCGCCCAAACTGGTTCAGGTCATTCATGATGTGGGGCTGGTGGATGACGGCCCGCCCCGGTCACGCTGGTCATCCGCGCACAATCTGCTCAGTTGCTTTGTGAACGGCTGGCGGGTAGGACGACGGGAACACGTAGACGCTTTTGCAGCTTTTAACTTGTTCCCGTATGGGGTGATCGCATGGACAATCGCGCACCTGCTGCGCCGTCCCATCGTCCTGTCGCTAATCGGGACGGATTTCGACGTGCGGCTAAAAACACCTGTACTCGGCACCATGCTGCGCGGGGTGCTGAAAACGAGCAACGCAGTGGCAATCTATAGTCACGAAGCGCGGCAACATCTCGTGCAAGCTGGCCTACAGCCACAACGGGTCTTTGTGCTGCCGAACACGGTTGCGACAGATCGCTTCTATCCCGATGAAAAACCGAAGCGCGATTTTGATTTTCTATATGTGGGCAACCTTTACGATTTCAAACGGGTTGATCTGGTTCTCAAAGCCTTTCAGATCGTTCACCATTCGCAACCGGACAGCCGGTGCTGCGTTCTGGGGGATGGCCCGCAGCGGCAGGCGCTGGAGAACTTGGCTCAGGAACTGGGGATCGCGCAGGCGGTTCATTTCGAGGGGTGGGCAGATGACATTCCAGCATGGATGCGGAGGTCACAGGTGCTGCTGCTGCTGAGCGAGCACGAAGGACTACCCGCCGTCCTGCTAGAGGCGCTGTGCACAGGAGTTCCGGTCATTGCCACCGATGTCGGCGCAGTCACTTCGGTTGTGCGCGATGGCGAAAACGGCTTCGTGCTGCCCACACAACCGGACGCGGCACTGGTGGCGGCAAAAGCACTGGCGCTGCTAAGCGATGAGCCGTTGTATCAACAGATGCGTAAACAAGCACTCACCACGCGCAATACGCACAGCTATGAGCAGGCCGCCCGCGTGTGGCAGGAAATCCTGCATTCTCTATCGGCACATTCTCCATAACCACTGCAAAATGAATGTGAATTGGGACGCGGATGAGAAAGGCCGTGCGGCAGGTGCATGTGGATTGTCAGCCTGTGGAGCGTGGTCTATAATGACGACCTCTCGCCATTCACACAGGTGAAACACACGTTGGAAAACGTACAGAGCGCCCCCACCACGCCCGAAGAACCCGCTACCCAACCCGGAATCACTCTCGCCCGCCCGCACCTATCGCAAAACGGGTTCACCCGTGAAATCTGGGAAACGGGACTGCTGATCGTCGCTATCTGGGCGCTGGTGAACCTCGCCAGCGTGCGCTTCATCGTGGAAGGCCCCAGCATGCAACCGAACTTCCATACCGGGCAGGTGCTAGTGGTCAGCCGCGTGAATTACCTGCTGACGAACCCGCAGCGCGGCGAGGTAGCGGTGTTCAATGCGCCGGATGTGAGGGACGACGAGCCACCTTACATCAAGCGAGTGATCGGCCTGCCGGGGGATACCATCGAGATCAAAGATACGCTGGTGTATGTGAACGGGCAGCAGTTGAATGAGCCATACATCAACGAGCCGTGTGAAAAGCGTATGTGCAGCGATAATAGCTGGACACTGGGTTCAGACGAATATTTCTTCATGGGTGATAACCGCAACCACAGCCGCGACTCGCGGGTGTTCGGCGGCGTGAAACGCGAACGCATCATCGGTGAGGCGCTCGTGCGCTACTGGCCGCCGCAGGACTGGGCGTTGGTGTCACATATCGCGTATCCCGACCAGCCCTTCGCCACCCCGTAGGATATGATGCAACCAGCGGATACCCCCCGCCCCCGCTTGCAACAGCGTGGACGGGGGCGCGAACTGCTGAATCTGGCGCTGTTCTTCGTTGCCTCGTATGTGCTTCTGGAAATGACTATCCCGCGTTCAGTGGTGCAATCGGTGAGTATGCAGCCCACACTGGTCGAAGATCAGCGATTGGTGGTCAGCAGATTGCACTATCTGTTTGGCAACCCACAGCGGGGTGATATTGTGGTATTCCAGCCACCAGACACAGAACCGGATGCCGCGCCCCTCATCAAGAGATTGATCGGGCTACCGGGGGAAACGATCAGCCTGCGCGGGGGCAAAGTGTGGATCGGCAACCTACGGTTGGTAGAACCGTATGTGAGCGAACCTTGTATGCCCGAAGCCTGCCCTGAAAAAACATGGAAACTGGGCGCGGATGAATATTTCTTCATGGGTGACAACCGCAACCACAGCCGCGATTCGCGGGTTTTCGGGCCGGTACAACACTCGCGACTCATCGGGCAGGCCATTATACGCTGGTGGCCTCCTGCGCTTTGGTCTAATCTGACATATAATCGAACCACACTCACTGATGTACCCTGAGTGTAACAGTCACACAAGGAGGTCTTGTGGTTGACCCCTCCGCTTACCCATGTCCATATTGCCAGATCGGGTTCTGTCAACCTTCGCGGGACACATACACCTGCATCCATAAAGGGATGCTGGTGAGCGCACCCAATATGTTGGTCTGGATATGCGACATCTGCCAGTATCAGGAATTTGACCGCGAGGCCTTAGCGCGGTTAGAGACGTTGCTGGGTGAAGACCCATCACGCCAGAAGGCCAATTTGAACATTGAGTTGCCGGATAAACCCACCATTCGGAGAGCAAAACCGTGAGCGTTGATCTTCGCAGTTATGTATTTCTGGACAGTCTTCAGCCGCAGCACGCGGCTTTCCTCGGCACTGTGGCGCGGGGTTTCCTGCCGCTGCCGGGGGATGCCTCACTGTGGATCGAAATTTCTCCCGGTATCGAAATTAACCGGATTACCGATGTGGCATTAAAGGCCACCGGCGTGCGCCCCGGTATGCAGATCGTGGAACGGCTGTACGGCCTGTTGGAAGTGCATTCCAGCAGCCAGGCCGAAACCCGCGCCGCCGGAGCCGCTATTCTGGAAGCGCTGGGCGTGCAGGAAGAACAACGATTGAAGCCACGTGTGGTTTCCAGCCAGATCATCCGCAACATTGACGCGCATCAGACGCAGTTGATTAACCGCCTGCGCCACGGTCACATGATTTTGGCCGGACAAACGATGTACGTGCTGGAAGTAGAACCCGCTGGATATGCAGCACTGGCCGCCAACGAAGCCGAAAAGACCGCAAACATCAATATTCTAGAAGTGCAAGCGTTCGGTAGCTTCGGGCGCGTGTATCTGGGCGGCGAAGAACAGGACATCATGGCGGGCTACAGCGCGGCACTGGCGGCCATCGAAGGCGTGGTCGGGCGCGAACCAAGTAGCGGGCGTAAGGAATAAGCGGCATGTTCATCGGCGAAGTCATCGGTGCAGTGGTCGCTACGCGCAAAACCGCTTCGATGGAAGGATTGCCGCTGCGGTTGGTACGCAAAGTGAGCATGGATAACCAAGCGGGCGAAAGCTACCTTGTGGTGGTTGACCCATTAGGAGCAAGCAATGGTGAACGGGTGCTGGTGGCTACCGGCAGCACGGCGCGGCAGACCAGCGCAACCGACAACAAGCCCATTGACGCGATTATCATGGCGATTGTGGATACATGGCAGACAAACGGCCAAGTCCGCTACGTCAAAAACAGCCCCACAGCCGATTAATATTCTGAAGCCCGCCTTCTGGCGGGTTTCTTTTTGGTTTCAAATAGTTCCGAATGTTTATATTGGTGATATACTTTGAACTGTGTTTTATGCAAATTTATGTGGGAGCTTATAGTTGCTCATGGGTAATGGGCGCATACTCTTAGTTGAAGATAACCGCGATAATCTGACCTTAGTCGCCGATTTCTTACAGGTGCTGGATTACGAAGTGATCTTCGCCAGCAACGGGCAAGAAGGGGTTGATTTGGCACACAAAACCCATCCCGATTTGATTCTGATGGATCTGTCGCTGCCGATTATGGATGGATGGACAGCAGCAAAGCTGTTGAAAACGGATGAGAAACACGCCAAAACACCGATCATTGCGCTGACCGCACACGCCATGAAAGGTGACAAAGAACGGGCTTTGGCTGCTGGATGCGATGATTATGTGACGAAGCCGATCAACCTCATGGAACTGGCTGGCAAACTGACTCATTGGCTGGCTGCAAGGAAACCAACTTGAAAGTGCTCGTCGCCGAAGATAATCCTAATAGTCGGCAACTGGTTCGGGACATCCTCGAAAGCATCGGTTATGAGCCGGTTTTAGCGGTGGATGGCCCCAGCGCATTAGCCACCGCGCAGAGCGTTATCCCTGATCTGATTATCCTTGATGTGAATATGCCGGGCATGAGTGGGTTTGAAGTCTGTGCGAAGGTGAAAGCAGACGAGAAACTATCGCATATTCCGGTCATGATGCTAACGGCGCAAACCGATGTAGAAAGCCGCGTCACAGGGTTGGACATTGGCGCGGACGATTACATCGCCAAACCGTTCAGCTCGCGTGAACTGGCAGCACGCATTGATGCGCGACTGCGTACCAAACAACAAGCCGATGATCTCCGCAAGACGAAGGAGATGGTACGACAAACCTTTGAACGCTTTGTTTCGCCTTCGGTGGTACACAAACTGCTGCAAGACCCCAGCCATGTCAAACTGGGAGGACAGTTGCAGCAGATAACCATCTTATTCAGCGACCTAGAAGGCTTTACCAGCATTTCGGAACACACGGAGCCAGAAAAACTGCTGGGCATCCTGAACCAATATCACGCGCTGGTGGTGAGTATCGTCCTCGAACACGGTGGTACAGTGGATAAGTTCATCGGGGATGCAGTGATGGCGTTGTACAATACGCCGCTGCACCAACCAGATCATGCGTTACGGGCGGTACAAACGGCGCTACATATCCAGCGTGAACTGCCAACCTTTTATGAGCGATTCGAGCCACAATACCGGATGAAGGTAAATTTTGGCATTCATACGGGTTCGGCGGTGGTCGGCAACATCGGCACGCAACAGATTATGGAATATACGGCAGTAGGGGATACCGTCAATCTGGCAGCGCGGTTGCAAGATCAAAGTCGGGGCGGGCAAATTCTCCTGAGCGAAGCTACATTCCAAGAATTATGCGGAAAAATTCAGGCCACAGCTATCGGGCGCAAAGCCGTCAAAGGGCGAGAAGAACTGGTCATGGTTTACGAAGCCCTTGAGGACAATTCAGTATGACGGATAATCCGCGCATCACGGGCAAACTGCTCGGAAGCAACCATGAAGATTTGATGGGAACAGTGTGGCTTCTGGGGCATGACCTGAAAAGCCCGGTTGCGACGATCATCAGCACACTCGAAATGCTGGTTTCACTCTACGAAGATGACCCTGAACAGAAAATGCTGGTTCACATGCTGCGGGCGGCACTGTCCTCTGCCCGCCGCCAGTACAATATGGTGAGTGACACACTCGATCTGGCGCGGTTCGAGGTGAACGAATACGAACTGGAACGGGATATGGCAGATATGTGCGCCCTATTGCGCGAGGTGCTTCAGGCCGAACAATACGCGCTGGATGTCAAGAAGTTGAATGTCGAACTCCACATCCCTGATGAGCCACTGTACGCGCTGGTGGATGTGGAAATCCTTAAACGCATAATTAGCGCACTGGTTGACAATGCGCTCAAGTTCACTGTGAAAGACGATCTGCTGCGAATCACCCTCGCACAGAACGAGCAGAACATCGTCCTTGAATTTTCAGATACAGGCCGCGCATTCTCGCCAGAGATTGAGGAACAGGTGATGCAGCGTGCGCCGCACTGGTCGCAACGGCAGGCCGGTAGCCGCACCAGTGTGGGGATGGGACTGCCATTCATCTACTACGCGGCACAAGCGCATGGTGGTCATTTCAATGCCCACAGCGATCTTCCGAGCAAAATTACTACTTTCACACTTGTCCTACCGATCAACTATTCGAATGCGAACCAGATCGAATAGACAAGCGTATTTCAACCATGCGTACCGCAGTGGCATACCCGAATGAGCGACTGCGGAGTAAGATAATGTGGGTTTCGACACCAATAACGGAATTAACAACAATGGCAGACGGACACGCGATGGATGATGCACAAATCAACCGGATCATCAATCAGGTTGTGCGCGAATTAGGGGATACCAATACGCCCGCTGCGGCGCAGCCCCTCCCCCATAAGACAATTGCGGTGAAACCGGCGGCGGGGGATGGTATGTTCCATGACCCGGATAGCGCGGTGAGCGCAGCCAAAGCCGCCTTCGAGGAACTACACGACCTCCCGCTAGGGCTACGCAAGCAAATGGTGAGCGCGATGCGGGCGACAGCGCGGGAACATGCCGAAGTGCTGGCACAATTCGCCGTTGAAGAAACCGGAATCGGGCGGTTTGAGGATAAGCTGCAAAAGAATCTGTTGGTTGCCAACAAAACGCCGGGGCCGGAATATCTGGACTCGACGGTGTGGACCGGTGACGACGGCCTGACGCTCACCGAGTACGCTCCGTATGGCGTGATCGCTTCTATCGCGCCGACCACGAATCCGGCAGCGACGATCATCAACAACAGCATCAGCATGGTCAGCGCCGGAAATGCGGTGGTGTTCAACGCGCACCCGAACGCCAAGCAGGTCAGCGCCTACACGATTCAACTGCTGAATCAGGCGATTCAGCGGGCGGGCGGGCCGGCTAACCTGCTCACCTGCGTGATCGAACCGACAATTGAGTCGGCACAAGCGCTCATGGTGCATAAGGATGTGCGCCTGCTGGTGGTCACAGGTGGCATCGGCGTGGTGCGACAGGCCATGAAAAGCGGCAAACGTGCCGTGTGTGCCGGGCCGGGCAACCCGCCGGTGGTGGTGGACGAAACCGCCGACCTCGAACAGGCGGGGCGCGACATCGTGATTGGTGGCAGCTTCGACAACAATCTGGTCTGCACCACCGAAAAGACCTGTATTGCGGTGGAAAGCGTGGTCAACGGCCTCGTGGACTCGATGACGCGGCACGGAGGCTACCTGCTGACTTCGTGGCAGGTGCGACGGCTGATGAAATCCATTTTTGAGGAAGATCGCGGCACCGGCAAGCCAGCCCTGATGAATAAAGATTTTGTGGGCAAGAACGCCAACGTGTTGCTCAAGGAAATCGGCATCAATGTGGGCAGTGAAGTGCGGCAAATCGTTGCAGTGGTCGAACCGGAACACCAATTGGTGTGGTCGGAACAGATGATGCCGATCATGCCCGTCGTGGCTGTCCCGAACGTCGAAGAAGCCGTGCGGTTAGCTGTAGAATCCGAACACGGATTCCGGCACACCGCAGTGATGCACAGCAAGAACATTGACCACCTGACGTATATGGCGCGAGCGATGGACTGCTCGATTTTCGTCAAGAACGCGCCGAATCTGGCTGGACTCGGTTTTGGCGGCGAAGGCTATGCGACGATGACGATTGCCAGCCCGACGGGCGAAGGCATGACCACCTGCCGGAGCTTCAGCCGGATTCGCCGTTGCACGCTGAAGGACAGCTTCCGAATCGTATGAGCGATACAACGCAGACCAGTACTCCCCCTCCCCCAACGAAGCCCGCACTGGTGATTGATCCGGCGCTGGCACTGTTGGAGTTCAGCAGCATCGCCGCTGGCGTACAAGCGGGCGACGCGATGGTGAAACGCGCCACGTTAGAGGTCATCCACGCAGGGACGGTTCAGCCGGGGCGGTATCTCATCCTGATCGGCGGCGTGGTCGCCGAGGTGGAAGAGGCGTTCAAAGCGGGCAAAGAGGCCGCACCGGATGCGCTGCTCGACCATCTTTTCCTGCCGGGTGTGCATGGTGATGTCGTCAAGTCGCTGGCGGGTGGACGGGGCAGCGTCGGCACAGATGCGCTGGGTATCGTGGAAACGGCAACCGTTTCGGCGGCGATTCAGGCTGCCGACTGCGGCGTGAAAGGCGCGGAGGTCAAGTTGCTCGAAATCCGGCTAGCGGACGGGCTGCACGGCAAAGGGATCGTGTTTTTCACGGGTCAAGTATCTGACACAGAGGCCGCGCTGGAACTGATTGATAAGGCGCTGACTCCGGCGCAGAAAGTGCGCTCGGTGGTGATCGCCCAACTGCATGATGAGATGGCACGCATCTTACAAAGCGGAACCCGTTTTGCTGCTCGATTGGGATGGGAACAGTCATGACCACAGGTGCGCGCAAAGACACCGTATGGCAGATGAGCAGCGTGAGTGAGGAATTCCTTGAGGGTATGCGCGGCGCGATTCCGCTGGCTGCCGAACAACTGGCGGTAATGCTGCGAATCGTGCAGGCCGCACAGCCGCAGATGAGCGCATTCCTTGATCTGGGCTGCGGAGATGGCGTACTGGCACAGGCGCTGCTGGCACACTACCCGCAGGCCAAAGCGGTACTGCTGGACTTCTCCGAGCCAATGATCGCGGCGGCGCGGCGTAAACTGACAGCATACCCGCAAAGCATCTTTCTGACCGAGGATTATGGCGATCCGGCGTGGGTGCAGACGCTTCAATCGGTGGGATCGCTAGACGCAGTTGTTTCCGGTTTCTCGATTCACCATCAACCGGATGCGCGAAAACGGGCGATCTACCGGGAAATCTACGATTTGCTCAAGCCGGGGGGCGTGTTCATCAACATCGAGCATGTCGCACCCGCTTCAGAATGGGTTGAGAACCAATTCGATAACCTGTTTATTGACTCGCAACTGGCGTACCATCAAACGCGGGGTAGCGAGAAAACGTGGGAGACGGTGGCACAAGAATATCATAACCGTCCGCACAAAGAGGCCAATATCCTCGCGCCGCTTGAAACGCAATGTGTGTGGCTACGCGAAATCGGCTTCGACCATGTGGACTGCTACCTGAAAATCTTTGAACTCGCCGTGTTCGGCGGTGTACGTCCTGTAGCCTCCTAGATCACCTTTAGGCGAAACTCCATGAGCGAACAAGCAATCCGTGAACTGATGTGCCACGTAGGACGGCAAATGCATAGCGCCGGCCTCGTGGAAGGTACAGCGGGCAACCTGAGCGCCCGGCTGAGCGAAGAACGCATCCTGACCACCCCCAGCGGACTCGCTAAGGGCGAACTACTGCCGGAACAGATAATTGTGGTGAATCTGAATGGGCAGCGGGTAGATACGCCTACCGAAGCGAATGCCCATCTGCGCCCGACTTCGGAACTCATGTTACATCTGGAATGCTATAAAGTGCGCCCGGATGTGCAGGCGGTTGTTCATGCACATCCGCCGCATATCGTAGCGATGACCATTGCGGGCTATGATCTTGGACAGGTCATGGTTCCCGAGATGGTGATTTTGCTCGGCATCGTCCCTACCCTGCCCTATACAACACCCGGCACACCCGAAGGACGGGACGCGGTGGGTGCAACCGTGCGCGAACATGATGCGATGGTGCTGGCCTATCACGGATCGCTCACGGTGGGCAACAACTTGAGTGAAGCCTATCGCCGGCTGGAAAGCCTCGAACATACGGCACGCATCCTGACGTTGGTGCAGCAGTTGGGCGGCGCAAAAGGTGGGCTGAATCGTGAGCAGGTAGAAGCGCTAATCGCCATTCGCACACGACTGGGGCGAATGCGCCCGGGGGATGAAGAACGCTTCTTCGCACGAGTGGCACCAATCTCCGACGCAGGGTAATTTCGCCTTGACGGAGGGCGCTCTCGCTGCTAGACTAACCTCCATTCCGGCCCCATCGTCTAGCGGCCTAGGATGTCACCCTTTCAAGGTGAAGACACGGGTTCGAACCCCGTTGGGGCTATGATACGGTACAACCCTTGAAAACCGCTGTTAAAGCGGTTTTTCATTTCTTCGCTCATCTCATCAGCATACAGACTCGCCCTAAGCTGGACAAAGGGTTCAGCGTATGCCTTGATCTTGAAACCAACAATCCGCTTGGTAGTCAAATCGTACACGATCTTCTCAAACAGGCTGTGCGCCAGCATCCGCCGATCTTCACCAGTAGTCACTTCCCAAAACTGTTGCAAACGCTCGACCAATGCCCGCGCCGTTGTCAATTCCAGCGTGATCATC
>CAIVEA010000663.1 GCA_903904765.1 uncultured Chloroflexota bacterium | reverse complement strand
TCACCAGCCCGATGCCGATGGCCTCTTTCACGCCGATGGTCTCCCCTAGCATCAGCAACCCCGTGAGCGCCGCCGCAACGGGTTCCAGCGCCACCAGCAGGCCGAGCGTGCGTGTGGGCAGCACCTTCATAGCCCGAAATTCCAGTGCAAACGGGATGGCGGATGAGAGTAGCGCCACCACCACCGCCAGCCCGATCAGCCGCCAGTCGCTGAGGATATTGGTTGCGCCGGAGAATCCGAAGGGCAGCGTGACCACCGCTGCGATGCCCATTGAGATTGCCAGCGGCGAATTGCCCGTGAATGATTTGCTGACGCGCCCAGTGATGACGATATATACCGCCCACATGATGGCGCACCAGATCGCCAACGCCATGCCAATGGGCGGAATGGTGACGTTGCTGATGGGCGAGAGTAGCACGATGCCGATGCCCGCCATCACCACCCACAGCAGATCAATCGGCTTGCGCGACCCCAATACCGCCACCACCAGCGGGCCAGCAAAGGCAATCGCCACCGTAATTCCCAGCGGCACATATACAATCGCCCAGTAGAAGGTGAGCATGTTGAAGGCGATGGCGAACCCGTAGGCGATCAGCCACGCCCATTGGCGGCGTGTGTAGCCTGTGAGCTTGGGGCGGAACACGATGGACAGCAGGCCGCAGCCGATCAAGGTACGCAGGAACACCACGCCCGTCGGCCCGGCGCTCTCGAACAGCCCTTTGGCTGTGGCTGCGCCCACCTGCACCACAATAATTGCGATGACGACCAGCAGCCATGCTGGAATGTGAAACGCGGATTTGCCAGCCACCCGCGAGGTTGACGTTTGAGAGGACATCGGTTGATTGCACTTTCAGCGATTTATAAGCGTAACAGTGTGTATGCGCCGCGATTGTAGCATACGCGCATGAGTCCACTCCGGCGCGGCGGGATGCAGAGCAAACAAAACGGGGCATGACGATGCATGCCCCGCTGCGATAGTGAGAAACGGTTGTTAGCTGGCGGTCAGTTTGTCCAGACGGGCGACGTAATCCGCCAGCACCGCGAAGGTGCGTTCGACGGCTTCGGGGGTCGCCATGTCCACGCCTGCCACCTTGAGCGCGTCCACCGGATAGAGCGAACTGCCCGCGCTGAGGAAGCGCACGTAATCGGCGGCAGCGTTTGGCACACCGTCGAGGATGCGGCCTGCCAGCGCATGGGCGGCGCTGATGCCCGTCGCGTACTGGTACACGTAGAAGTTGCTGTACAGATGCCCGAACTGCGCCCATGTGATGCCCACACGATCCCGGTCTACGTGCATTTCGCCGCCGTAGCCTTCGCTGAACAGGTCGGCCATCAGCCCGTTCAGATCGGCGGAAGTCACGCCCTGCCCGCGTTCCACGCGCTCGTGGATTTCCAGTTCAAACCGCGCCAGCGTGGGCATGATGAAGAAGTAGCGGTGCAGGTTGCTCATGGCTTCTTCGATCAAGCCGATCTGGAAAGCGGGGTCGCTCTGGGTGCGGAACAGGTTGGCACGGGTCATGGCCTGATTGAAGTTGGAGGCCACTTCCGCCACGAACAGCGTGTAATTGCCATAAGCATACGGCTGGTTCTTGCGCGTGAGGTACGAATGCATCGAATGACCGAGTTCATGCGAGAGCGTGCTCATCGCACCCAGATTGTCATCGAAGCTCATCATGATGAAGGGGTGGGTGTCATACGCGCCATACGAGAACGCGCCGGACGATTTGCCCTGATTCGGGTAAATATCCACCCAGCGGTCTTGGAGGCAGCCCTTCCGCAGCGCGTTCACGTACTCCACCCCCAGCGGACTCAAGCCTTCGCAAATCCAGTCTACTGCCTGCTGGAACGACACGACGGGCGGGGTCTTCGTGATGGGTGCCCAGATGTCATACGGGTTCAGCGTGTCCACGCCCAGTGCCTTGCGGCGGATCGCCCAGTATTTGTGCCATGTGGGGATGTTCTTGCGATAAGTGGCGATCAGGTTGTCGAACACGGCGCGGGGGATGTTGTTGCGGAATAGCGAGGCTTCCACCGCCGAGGGATAGCGACGGGCGCGGGCGTAGAACACATCACGTTTGACCGAGGTGATGTAGTTGCTGGCGAGGGTGTTCTTCATCGCCAGATAGCCGTCCTGATAGTTTTCCCACGCCTGCCGCCGCAGGTCGCGGTCGGTGCTTTCCATGAACGTCCAGACGTTGCCCTGCACCAGCGGGGTGCTGCTGCCATCGGTGGTCACAATCGGCTTGAACTGCATATCGGCGCTGGTGAGCATGTTCTCGGTGTTTTCCATCGAGCCGAACGGTTCGCCCGCCATTGCCAGCACTTCCTCGACCTCGGCGGAGCGTACATGCGCCTGCTGCCGGAACAGGTCGTGGAAGGCGTGTTTGTAATGCGCCAGCTTGGGTTCAACCGATGTCCATTCGTTCAGCCGCGCCTCGCCAATTGCCAGCAATTCCGGTTGCTCGAAGGCCGTCACCGCACCGTAACGGCTGGCGACGCTGCCAGCTGCGCCCGCCATGCTCACCGCTTCATCATCGGTGGAATTGCACGCCTGCGACATAAAAGCGTAGAACGCCAGCTTGCTCACGCGGCGGGCGAGGGCTTCGGAGATGGCGAACCATTCCGCCAGCACAGCGGCGCTTTCGCCCAGCCGCCCCTGATAGGGCGCGAGCGTGGGCAGCGCGGCTTCGATGGCCTTTAGTTCGGCCTGCCACGCAGCGCGGTCAGCATATACGCTCTCGGCATTCCAGGTGTGTTCGCGGGCGATTTCGCTGCGCGGGGGAATAGCTTTGGGTGCGGACATCAGGCTCATCTCCTTGAGTGTTCATTACAGGCAATACGCGCAGCAGGTGCGCGGCGTTCAATAATTGACCTGATTGTAACATGCGACACCAGAAGCATAAGACCATGCAGCTTCAACAAAAAAGGCGACTCCAAACCAGAGTCGCCTTTTTGTT
>CAIVEA010000662.1 GCA_903904765.1 uncultured Chloroflexota bacterium | reverse complement strand
TCATCGGCCTGCTGGCGGTGATCGTGGAAGTCAGCGTGGGGACGACGGTGGGGGCGCTGGCCGGTTACTACGGCGGTTGGGTGGATTCGATTTTGATGCGAATCACCGAGGCCATGCTCAGTATCCCGTCACTGCTGCTGCTGCTGGTGATGGCGAAGTTTTTCGGCAGCAAAATCCCGGATGTCCAGTTGTTCGGGCGCAGTTTCAGTGGCAGTGTGGTGGTGATCGTCCTCATCATCGGCATGACAAGCTGGATGGGGTTGGCGCGAATCGTGCGCTCCAACGTGCTGTCGCTCAAGGAAACCGAGTTCATCCTCGCGGCGCGGGCGCTGGGGCTGCCCAACCGCCGCATCATCATGGCGCACATCCTCCCCAACACCCTCGCCTCGATCATCGTGGCGCTCACACTGGGCGTAGCCAGCGCGATTCTGGCGGAAGCCTACGTCAGCTTTCTGGGGCTGGGCGTACAAGCGCCCACTGCCAGTTGGGGCAACATCCTCACCGAAGCGCAGGAGTTCCAGATCATCAAGGATGCGCCGTGGTACTGGTTCTTCCCCAGTGCGCTCATCCTGTTGACCGTGTTGAGCATCAACTTCGTGGGCGACGGCCTGCGCGACGCGCTCGACCCCCGCACCGACAAGAAGGTGTAAGAGTTCGCGTCCCCGCCATTCACACTACGTTGGCAGGCAGTTTTGATCCAACCTGCGAAATTCGTTTCGTCACCTGCCGGGATGCGGTATACTCCCCGTTAGCAGATTCTGAATGGGGCGGGGCGGGTGGTTTTGGTGCGCTTGCCCCTCTTGAAGGATTGAGGAAGAACGACTGTGACCCCATCGCCCGACGTTCCCGAACAGGAAATCCGCGAGCGTTGCGCCGCCCTGCTGGCCGCCGCCGCTGACGAATCCCGCCGCCTCGAACACAACTATCTCGGCGTGGAGCATTTGTTCATGGCGGCCACCCGTCACGAAGGCGGCCCCATCTCCGCGTTGCTCAAACGCGCCGGACTCGACCCGCGTCATGTACGCAGTGAAATCCGCAAAGAAGTGGGCACGGGCGACGGCAAAGTGGGACAGGTGCTGCCCCTCACGCCCCGCGCCGAAATCGTGCTGTCGCTGACCATCTTCCTCGCAGACCGGGACAGTAGCGACGGTTCGGTGAGCGAAGTGCATCTGATGATGGCGATCTTGCAGGAAGGCGAGAGCATCCCCGTCCGCAAATTGCTGGAGATGGGTTTCGACCTCAACCTGTGGCTACAACGCCTGTTGATGGAATCGTCCTCGTTCTCCGCCGGTTCCGAACCGGGTTTGAGTGATAGTTCCTTCGTAGACTTTCCGGTTTCGAGCGACCATTTTGAACTTTTTGATTTTGACGCTTCGGATGAGGTGGTTCCCCACCCGCATCCTGATGGGCGCATCCCCACGCCGCTGCTGGACAAATACGGGCGCGACCTGACCGAGCAAGCCTCGCTGGGCAAGATTGGCCCGGCGATTGCCCGTGAGCGCGAAATCCGGGCGCTGGCACGCACCCTCGCACGCAGCAAAAAGAACAATCCGCTGCTGCTGGGTGATGCTGGCGTGGGCAAAACCGCTGTGGTGGAAGGGCTGGCCTATGCCATCTACAGCGGGACTGCCCCCAAGTCGCTGCTCAACCGTCGTGTGGTGCAGATCGAAATCGGCACGCTGGTGGCGGGGACGAGCCTGCGTGGACAATTTGAGGAACGGCTGATCGGCATCGTGGACGAGGCCAAGCATGCCGGTAACATCATCCTGTTCATTGATGAGATTCATACCATCGTGGGCGCGGGCGACACGATTGACAGCAATCTGGACGCAGCCAACATTCTCAAGCCGGCGCTGGCGCGGGGTGAGGTGATCTGCATCGGTGCAACCACCCACGAAGAATACCGCCGCGCTATCGCTCAAGACCCGGCGCTGGATCGCCGCTTTCGCACGATTGACATCGAAGAACCGTCGCAGGCCGACACGCTCCTCATCCTCGACGGTCAGCGCAAAAAGCTGGAAGAGCATCATGGCGTAATTTTGCCGCCAGATACGCTGGATGCCGCCGTCAACCTGTCGGTGCGCTTCCTGCCGGATCGCCGTCTGCCGGATAAGGCGCTTGACCTGCTGGACGAAGCCTGCACCCGCGTCATCATCCGCACCATGTCGCCGGACGACAATCCCACCGGCGTGCCGGAAGTGGAAGTGGATAATGTGGCAGCTGTCCTCTCCGACTGGACGGGCATTCCCGTCACCGAACTGACTAAAGACGAGAAGCGTCGCCTCTCCGGTCTGGAAGACGCGCTGCGGAAGCGTGTGATCGGGCAAGATCAGGCGGTCATCACCGTATCGGAAGCCATCAAGACCGCCCGCGCCGGACTGGGCAACCCGCAGCGCCCCATCGGGGTGTTCCTTTTCCTCGGCCCGTCAGGTGTGGGCAAGACCGAGTTGGCGCGGGCGCTGGCGGAATTCCTGTTTGGCAGCGACGAGGCCATGCTGCGCCTCGATATGTCCGAGTTCCACGATTCGCACACCGTCGCCCGGCTGATCGGCGCGCCCCCCGGCTACAAGGACACCCAGCGCGGCGGGCAGTTGACCGATGGCCTGCGCCGCCGCCCGTACAGCGTGGTGCTGCTGGACGAAGTGGAGAAGGCCGCGCCGGAAGTGTTCGACATTTTCTTGCAGGTGTTCGACGAAGGCCGTTTGAGCGACGCGCACGGGCGCACGGTGGATGCCCGCCATTCGGTGTTCATCATGACCAGCAACATCGGCAGCGAGGACAGCGGCAAATCGCTGGGTTTTAACGCGGCGGCCAGCTACCAGCCCACCTTCGAGGCGCATCTGAAAGAGTTCTTCCGTCCCGAATTTATGAACCGCATTGATGAAGTCATTACTTTTCGCCCATTGACCGAAGATACACTCGGACAGATTCTTGAGTTGCATCTGGGCGAATTGCGCGAACGCCTGTCCAAGCAAAAGCTCACCTTGTCGCTTTCCGAAGCGGCACGCAGCCTGATCGTCCGCAAAGGCTACGATCCGGTGAACGGCGCACGTCCGCTGCGCCGTGCCATCGAGCGCCTGATTACCCGCCCGTTGAGCGCCCAGATCGTGGAAGACACCTTCCAACCGGGCGACACGATAGAGGTGGTGACGGCCGACGATGACGAACGACTGCATTTTGAAAAGAAGGCATCCGTAACGTAGGCGTATAGATGAATATCCCGCAGACCGGGCGGCAGCCCATTGCTTTAAGCACCGAGGACATCAAGAAGGCGCTGCGCCGTCCCATGCCACAGGATGCGGCAGATTTCTTCGCCACCGACCCGAATTCCGAAATTCGCACGTTGGGGCGGTTGGCGCTACGCCGGAACGACCTCAACGATCTGTTCGCGCTGGGCGATTTGTGCGCCCGCCGTTCAATCAACGACGAAGGTCGCCTGATGGTGTTCTACGTGGGCAAGACGCTGATCGCCTATCGCAAGGCGCTGCGGACGGCTCAATCGGAGGACGATCAGCAGGTGGCACGCACCGCTGTGGACGACTACCTGCGCTGGGTGGTGGAGACGGCGCTGCGGCGCGTCAACCGCCGTAACCTGTCGGTGGCACTGTGGGCGATGAGCGAGGACGACGACGACGAACGCACCCCCGCGCCGGATGACGAAGTGCTGATCGAGGCGCTGCTGGAATCCTACCGCGACGAAACCGCCACCCGTTTTTCGCGGGCTGTCCCGCCGGAACTGTCGGAAACCTCGGCGGGTTTATCGCAAACCGTCGCAGATTTATCCCCAACAGAGGCCGATTTATCGCAAACACAGGCCGATCTGGAAGAAGTCGAAGAACCCGAAATCACACCCGGAACAGCGGCGGCTGATCTTTCCGAAACGGTGGGCGACCTCGATATCACCGATGTGATGCACCCCGCTGATGGCAGCATGGTTGGTGAAACCCGCGTGGAGCGCACCGCCTTCGACCAGCAAACCTCGCTCGAACAGCAGGCCGGACGGCAGCCGCGCCCGAATGCCGCGCCCTACAGCGCCCGCCGCGAGGCCGCCGAGGATGAGTTCGCCGTTGGGCAGTACATACAGGATCGCTACGAGGTGCATGATGTGCGGCGCGGCGGGATGGGCGTGGTGTATCTGGGGTATGACCATCAGAACAAAGAACCCGTCGCCATCAAAACTTTCCAGAGCCGCTTTCTGGATAACGAACGCGCCGTCGCCCGCTTCTATCAGGAGGCGACGACGTGGATTCTGCTGGAGAAGCACCGCCATATCGTGCAGGCGCGGCGCGTGGAAACCATCACCAACCGCCCGCACATCATCCTCGAACACATCAGCGGCCCCGAAGGACTCGGCTCGGACTTACGCAGTTGGATAGATCACGGGCGGCTCGATCTGGCGCAGTCTATGGAATTCGGCCTGCATATCGCGCTGGGGATGCAACATGCTGTTTCCCGCGTGGAAGGGCTGGTACACCGCGACCTGAAACCCGCCAACGTGCTGGTCACGCATGATGGCATCGCCAAAATCACCGATTTCGGGCTGGTGCGCTCGCTGGAATTTACGGATGTGCCGTTGCCGGAAAGCGATACCGAACCGAGTAGCAGCAGCCATTCGCGCCGCAGTCAGCCGTTGACGCGCTTTGGCGCGGTGGTCGGCACAGCGCCTTATATGTCCCCCGAACAGTGCGAAGCCAAGCCGGTGGATGTGCGCTCCGACATTTACGCTTTCGGCTGCATCCTGTACGAGATGCTCACTGGTCGACAGGTGTTTCAGGTCAAGAGGTTCAATGCGTGGAAGCAGGCGCACCTGCATGAGCAGCCGCGTTTCGACCCAGCTTCCGCGCTGGCGCTGCCGGCGGGCTTGCAGGCGCTGGTGATGGCCTGCCTCGCCAAGTCGCCGGATGACCGTCCGGTGGAATGGGGCGCAGTGGTGAGCGAACTCGCCACGCTGTACGAGAATATCACGGGCAGTCCGGCCATCCTCGAAATCAGCGGGCCGGAGTTGCAAGTTCACGAACTGATTGACAAAGGGTACTCGTTAACCGAACTCAACCGCATGGACGAGGCGCTGGCGGCCTATGACCGCGCCATCTCGCTCCAGAGCGATAACGCGCTGGCGTGGGCACGTAAAGGCCGGGCGCTGCGCTTGATGGGGCGCTATGACGAGGCGCTGGTGTGCTATGAACGCGCCATCCACATTCGCCCGCGCTACGCTTTCGCATGGCGCGGCAAGGGGCTGGTGCTGGAGCGCATAGGTCACATGGAGCAGGCGCTGGCTTGTTACGAGATGGCCGCGCAGATCAACCCGAACGAGGTGTGGAACTGGTACAATCAGGCGGACGCGCTGCAAAACCTGCGCCGTTACCCCGAAGCCCTCAGTATGCTGCGCCATGCGTTGGAACTCGACCCCGAACACGAAAATAGCTGGGCTAAACTCGGTCAGGTCTACCGGATGCTGGAAGATTACCCGCAGGCGGTGGCGGCCTATGATAAGGCGCTAGAAATTGACCCCACCTATGCGTGGGCGTGGAACGGGCGCGGGCTGGCGCTGAAGGCGCTGAACCGCGCCACCGAGGCGCTCGGCAGTTTCCGTCGCGCTTCGCAATATCAGCCGGATGAGGTGTGGCACTGGTACAACCTGACCGAGATGCTGGTAGACCTCGGTCAATATTCGGAAGCGGTTGCTCCGGCGCAGCAGGCCACCCGCGTTGACCCCACCCATGCGTTTAGCTGGGCGAAACTGGGGCAGGTGTTGCGCCACCAGAACCGCAACGAGGAGGCGCTGGATGCTTATGACCACGCCCTCCAGCTTCAGCCGGAGTATAGCTGGGCGATCAACGGCAAAGGCATCGTCCTCGAACACATGGGGCGGCTGGAAGAAGCACTGGAATGCTACACGCGGGCCACGCGCATCGCGGATAGTTCCATCTGGCACAGTTGGTACAATCAGGGCAACGTGTTGGTACTGCTGGGGCGCTATAAAGAGGCGATTCCGGTGCTGGAAAATGTCACCCGCAACGTGCCAGATCACGCGCCGAGCTGGGCGCGGTTGGGCAGCGCCCTGCGCCATCTGAAGCGTTATGACGAGGCGCTGGAATGCTACGCGCAGGCCACGCGCATTGACCCCAATTCCGCGTGGGCGTGGAATGAGCAGGGAATCACATTGGAACAGATGGGGCATCTGGACGAGGCGCTGGCTTCGTATCAACGCGCCAGCCAAGCCGCCCCGCGTGACTCGCTCTATCTGTATCAGCAGGCGGACGTGTACACGCAGTTGGGGCAGTATTCGGTGGCGCTCGGCCTACTCGATCAGAGCTTACATTATGACAGCGGCAGCGCCCGCATCTGGGCGAAACACGGGCAGGTGCTGCGCCGTTTGAACCGGCTGGAAGATGCGCTCCGCAGCTATACTCGCGCCGTCGAACTTGATCCCAAGTATGGCTGGGCGTGGAATGGGCGCGGCCTGACATTGAGTACGCTGGGGCGACATGACGAGGCGTTGAACAGCTTCCGCAAAGCCACCGATTACGAAGATGATGTGTGGTACTGGTACAACACGGGCGACGAACTGGTACAACTCAACCGCTTCGAGGAGGCGTTGCTGGCGCTGGAACAGGCGTTGAAGCTAAACCCGCGCCATCCCGAAAGCTGGGCGAAAAAAGGGCAGGCGCTGCGCCGGTTGCGCCACCATACTGAAGCAGTGGCGGCTTACGATCAGGCGCTGGCGCTGAATCCGCGCTATGCGTGGGCATGGAACGGGCGCGGCCTGTCGCTGGAGGCGTTGGGACGGCGCGAGGAGGCGCTCGCCAGCTACGAACGCTCCACCGAAGAAGATGCGCGGGTGATCTGGTACTACACCAACCAGATTGATCTGTTGCTGGAGATGAACCGCCGCGCCGATGCGCTGAACGTGGCAGACCGGGCGGTGGCGCTGCTGCCCAAAAATCCGGTGGCGTGGGCGCGGCGCGGGCAGGTGCAGCGGCGCTCCGGCGCACATGCCGAGGCCATCGAGAGCTACCAGAAGGCGCTCGATCTGGATGCGACCTATGCGTGGGCATGGAACGGGCAGGGGCTGTCGTATGCTGCGCTGCAACAGTGGGAAGATGCGATTGCCGCCTACGAACGCGCCGTCCACTACAACCCCAACGATCTATTCTTCTGGAGCAACTACGGCGACGCGCTGATGGCGGTGCAGGATTACGCGACGGCGGTGATGGTCTATGAGCAGGCTGCCGCGCTCGACCCGCACCACGAGCAGACTGCCGACAAGCTGGCACAGGCGCGGCAGCTGGTGGCCGACCACGACGACGAGAGCCTGTAAGAGTCCCCTAGCCCTAAGAACCTCACCTCCAACCCCTCTCCATCACGCGGAGTACCGCTATAGAGAGGGGTGAAAGAGTCTGCTGATTGCTCCCCCTCGCTGTTACTACTGAGAGGGGGCGGTGAGGTTCTTAGAGGGTTGACAGCCCATATACTTTCGGGCAGGCTTGTGCAGCCGGGAGCGAAAGCCGCGCCCCCGCATAGATTCCACAGGTTGCAATAGGATACCCGCTGCTCATGACCACTTCTGCTCCTCCCGCCCACGCCCGCATTGATGCCCGCGTCGCGCTGGCGATACTGGTCACGATTCTGGCATTCTCGTCGGCCTTCGCCGCAGGCCGCGCCGCCCTCAAAGGTTATTCCCCCGAACATATTGCGCTGCTGCGCTTTTTGATCGCCGGAGGGGTGCTGTTCGTCCTCGGCCTGCTCACGCGCATGCCGCTGCCCGCCCGCCGCGACATCCCCGCCCTCGCCGCGATGGGCTTCGCCGGATTCGCGTTCTACAACGTGGTGCTGAACCTCGGTCAGCGCACGGTGTCGGCGGGCGCGGCCAGCTTGATCGTGAATATCAGTCCGGTGCTGGTGGCGCTACTGGCGGGGTATTTCTTCCACGAACGTTTGACGCGCTGGGCGTGGATCGGTTTCGGCATCTGCTTCACGGGGGTGCTGCTGATCGCCTCCAGCACGGGCGAAGGGTTGCGTTTCTCGCCGGGGGTGTTCCCGCTGCTGCTGGCGGCCTGCGGGTTGGCGATCTATTCCGTCGGGCAAAAGTCGCTGCTTAAACGCTACTCGCCGCGCCAGTTCCTCACCTATGCCATCATCTCCGCCGCCTTGATGCTGCTCATCTACCTGCCGGGGCTGGCGGATGAAATGCGTGCAGCCTCGGCGCAGGCCACCTTTTCGATTGTGTATCTGGGGATCGTCACCAGCGTGCTTGGCTATGGGTGCTGGTCGTATGTACTATCCAAACTGCCCGCGTCCCGCGCAGGCAGCTTTTTGTACTTCAATCCAGCGGTGGCGACGCTGGTGGCGTGGGTGTGGCTGGGCGAAATGCCCGCCCCGCTGATGCTGGTGGGCGGCGCACTGGTGCTGGCGGGCGTGATTGTGGTCAACACGCGCGGACGCACCCCCGCGCAGGCGGACATCACGCCGGATGCGTAGCGAAAATTCACCCCGCTTATCCCTTCTTCAAGGGTAGGTTTTTGGTACTCTGGTAGGTATCCCTACGAAATGTGATGTATTTCCCCTTGCGTTTCCTTCCCGAAAAAACCTACCCTGAGAGGGGTGAGGTTAAACGTTAAACATGGGTGTGCATCAGGCGTTGGGCGCTGCGCTTCTGGAACGAGGTGATGCCGAGGACAACCGCGAATACTGATGCCTGCAACAGCACAATGCTCGCACCAGAGGCAATATCCAGATAGTAACTGAGGTACATGCCGAAGAAGCCTGTCAGCATCCCCATTCCAATCGAGGTGAGCAGCATCTTATCGAAGCGATCCGTCAGCAGGCGGGCTGTGATGGCGGGGATGACCAGTGCGGCGGCGATCAGCGTCACGCCCAGAATTTGCATGGAAGCGATCAGGCCAGCGGCCAACGCCAGCGCGAACAGCGTATCCAGCCACGCGGTATTGATGCCGTAGACCTGCGCCACCTGATGATCGAAGGTCATGAACAGCAGTTGCTTATAACGGAAGAACACCACCAACGCGACCATCGCCGCCACTATCGCCACCACCAGCACATCTTCCGGGGTCACGCCTAGTACGCTGCCGAACAGCGCCGCATCGAACGAACGGGTAAAACGGCGATACCGACTGATGAGCGCCACCCCTAACGCGAAGCTGGCAGTCGTAATCACGCCGATGGCCGCATCGGCATTGATGCGTGTGCGGCGCACCGTCTGGTTGATGAGTACCGCCGCGAGGAAACCCCACAGCCCCGCGCCGATGTAGAAGTTCCAGCCCAGCACGAACGATACTACCGCGCCGCCGAAAACCGCGTGCGATAGGCCATGCCCGATGTAGCTCATGCCACGCAGCACGATATACACGCCGATCATGCCGCACAACCCGCCCACCAGCACCGCCGCCAGTGTGCCGTTGCGGAAGAACTCGAATTGAAACGGCTGCAAAAGAATATCCATTAGCAAGCACTCCCCCTGATTCGATCTGATCTACAGCACCATTTCGCCCGGTGTGGGATTGGGCAGAATGTCGCGGTGCGAGTGGTGGTGCGGGCGCTGCTGCACGATCAGCATGTCATCCTGCCGGATGACGAAGAAATCACCCTGATAGGTTTCGTTCAGAATAGCCTCGGTGTACACATCTTCCGGCGCACCCTGCGCGATTACGCGGCGGTTCAAGCAGATCACCCACGGGATGTGCGCGGCGGCCGCGTTCAGATCGTGCGTGGTCATCAGGATGCTCAAGCCTTCGCGGTTCAGGTGCGCCAGCGTATGCAGCACGCTCTCCGCCGTCCGCATGTCCACACCGGCGGTGGGTTCGTCCAGCACCAGCAGGTCAGGGTTGGAGATGAGCGCCCGCGCCAGAAACACGCGCTGCTGCTGTCCGCCACTGAGGTCGCGGATGTGGCGCTTGCCCAACCCGCCGATTCCCAGTTCTTCCAGCAGTTCATCCGCCCGCCGCCGATCATTACGGCTCACCCACGGGAATAGACCGGAGGTGTTGGTCACGCCCATCAAAACAACCTGCCCGACCGTGACCGGAAAGTTCCAGTCTACGGTTTCGATTTGCGGCACATAGCCGATGCGGGGCGGCAGCGGGTCGCCAAACTTGTGCCCGTTGATAACCACGCTACCATACGTGGGGCGCAACAGTCCCGTCACCATTTTGAGAAAGGTGGTTTTACCCGCACCGCTGGGGCCAACCAGTGCCGCGAATTGACCGAAGTGCAAATGCAGGGACACATCTTGCAGCACAGGGGCTGTGCCATAACCGAAGGTGACGTGATCCATTTCGATGATAGGGCGCATAGTTGGCTCGTTTCTCTACAGGCTTCACGTTTCGTTTTTACTGCATTACTGGGCTTGCTGAATGGCAACATCCTGTCCGGGGATGTTGCGCGTGTCGAAATCGGCGATCAGCGCCGGGTCGCCGCCCAGCGCGTCCGCCATGATACGCACGTCTTCCACCAGCAGGCCAATATACGAATGGTTATCCTCACCGGGCAATCCGGGCAGATCATCGTCGCGCAGGTCATCCACAAAGGCCGCGCCGGATTCGCGGGAGATCAGCTCCAGCACAGGTGAGGGGAACACTTCCGAACCGAAGATAGCCGGTACTTGTTCGGACTTAATCTGCATGATGAGGTCAGCCACATCCCGCGCCGATGGTTCGGAGAAGTCCGCAGGCTGAATCGCCCCCACCACCGTCATGCCGTAGCGCGGCGAAAAGTACGCCCACGAGTCATGGTAGGTCAGCAGTTTGCGACTGCTTTCGGGGATGCTATCCACCGCCGCTTGAATGGCCGCATCCAGTTCGGTGATACGCGCCTCGAAAGCATCATAGTTGGCGGCGTAGTAGTCGGCGTTGGCGGCATCCCGCGCCATCAGTGTGTCGCGCACAATCTCGGCGTACTTCAGGCCGTAGATCGGGTTCGTCCACAGGTGCGGGTTGGGGTTGCCCTGTTCGATGGGGAACGAAAAATCGTACACATACTCATCCGGGGTAAGGGTCAAATCACCCAGAAGGATGATATCCGCGCCATCCTTCAGATTGGCCTGCGCCAGTTCTAGTGTGGGTTCTTCCAACTTCAGCCCGTTCATGAAGATCAGATCGGCCTGCGCCAGTTTGATCGCGTCCGAGGGGGCGGGTTCAAAGGTATGCGAGTTCACGCCTTCGGGGACAATGCCGCTGAGGTTGATACGATCCCCGCCGATGTTATAGACGATGTTGGTGACGGGGGATACGGTGGAAACCACGTTGAGTTTTACCGCATCTTGCGCGTGAGTCATACCAACGGTCATCAGCAGTAGAACGAACAGCGATACGACCCGAATCGGGAGACGCATGAGCAACTTTTCCTTAGATAACTATAGCGAAAATATTGATGTGGGTTGGATTGAATGATAGTCAGTATAACCCGAAATCGGGAATTAGAACAAGAGATCGCACATTAGGGTTGAATCATAATCAGCCATAAGAATGATGAGAAATCATCCTATGGATTGACGACAGGATAAATGACAAATGAGAAAATGAACCCTAGAAGCGGGCTAGGCTATTTTTATTGGCCTGAGTAGCTCGTGGATGTAGCCTACAACGGCGGACAGCCGGAAAATCGTCCAGTTGGCGCCGATGCAGTTGATAGCATTTTTGATGTAGGAGAGAAGGTCATGAGAAAACATCAGTTATTCGCAGTGCTCGGCGTTCTGCTGGTGGTAGCAGGGTTCACGCTGATGCTCCAGTCCCCGACGATGGCTCAGGACGCACCCGCGCCGCTGACCTCGGAGAATCCGATTGACCCGCCGTATCTGGGCGAGTTTTATCAGGCGTGGGTGGCTTCCCCCCATGCGGATAAGACGGCTGAAGCGTTCAATCACTGGAACGAAGAAGCGGACAAGGTTGTCCCCGATTCATGCGCCAAGTGTCACTCGACACCCGGCTATCTGGACTTCATCGGTGCTGATGGCAGCGAAGTCAACAAGGTGGATGCGCCGGCTCCTCTGGGTACGGTCGTCTCGTGCGATGCTTGCCACAACAGCGTCACCTCCGTTCTGCGGGATGTTCCGTTCCCGTCGGGCGCAGTGGTCACCACCGCCGACGACTCGTCGCGCTGTGTGGAATGCCATCAGGGTCGTGCTTGGGGCGGCTCGGTGGATGCAGCCATTGAAAAAGCTGGTCTGACCGATGGTAACACCGTCAGCGATCAACTCGGTTTTGTGAACATCCATTACTTCGCCGCCGCAGCCTCGCTGTATGGCAGTGAAGTGAATGGTGGCTACCAGTTCGCGGAACAGGTCTACACCGGCAAGAACGCGCACTATGGCGATCAGAACACTTGCATCGGCTGCCACGACCCGCACACGCTGGAAGTGAAAGTCGAAACCTGCGGCAATTGTCACGAAGATGTGGCGAGCGTAGAAGACCTCGTTAATATTCGTATGCAGGGTTCGCTGTCGGACTATGACGGCGATGGCGACACCACCGAAGGTATCGCTCAGGAAATCGCTGGCCTTCAGGAAATGCTGATGCAGAGCATTCAGAGCTACGCGAAGGATGTTGCGGGCGCGGCGATTGTGTACAATCCGGGTGCTTACCCCTACTTCTTCGGTGATGCCAATGAAAACGGTGCCGCCGATGAAGGCGAAGGCAAGTATGTGTCGTGGACGGGCAACCTGCTGAAGGCCGCCTACAACTATCAGGTCTCGATGAAGGATCCGGGCGCGTTCGCGCACAATGCGGACTACACCATTGAACTGCTGTTCGATAGCATTGCGATGTTGAACGGTCAGCAGACCGCGCAGGTTGACCTGTCAACCGCCACCCGTGACAATCCGGGTCACTTTGATGCGACCGGCGAACCCTTCCGTCACTGGGAC